>JACCUL010000291.1 GCA_013811855.1 Acidimicrobiia bacterium | reverse complement strand
CCCCCCCGACCGGTGGCCGCAACCCGCTGCGCCGCCAACTCGCCGGCTACCTGTTCGTGTCGCCCTGGGTGGTGTTCTTCGTCGGGATCTACGCGTTCCCACTCGGCTTTGCCGTGTGGATGTCGTTCTACGACTACTTCTTCGCCGCCCCCGGGGCGACGGTCGACCGGCCGTTCGTCGGGTTCGACAACTACACCGCGGCGCTGACCGACGAACGGGTCCTCGAATCGTTTCGCAACGTCATCGTGTTCCTCGTCATCAACGTGCCACTGACCGTTGTCTTCGCCATCGCGCTGGCGATCGCGCTCAACGCCGCCATCCCGTTCCGAACCTTCTTCCGCACGGCCTACTTCGTGCCGTACGTCACCGCGAGCGTGGCGCTCATCGGCGTGTGGCTGTTTCTGTTCAGCAGCGGCGGCCTCATCAGCAAGCTCCTCGGCCCGCTGGCCCCCGACCCGCCGTTCCTCATCAACGAGACGCTGGCGATGCCGACCATCGCGGTCTACGTCACGTGGAAGCAACTCGGGTTCTACGTGCTGCTCTACCTGGCCGCGCTGCAGAACGTCTCCAAGGAGCTGTACGAGGCGGCCGGCATCGACGGGGCCGGCCGCTGGGCCCAGTTCCGTTACGTGACCTGGCCCGGCGTGCGCCCGGCGACGACGCTGATCGTCGTCCTCGCCATCATCGTCGGATCGAACCTGTTCACCGAGCCCTACCTGCTGACCGGTGGGGGAGGACCCAACGGCGCTTCCGCGTCACCGGTGCTGGTTCTGTACCAACGGGGCATCGAACAGGGCGACGCCGGTTACGCGGCATCGATCGGCGTGCTCCTGGTGATCTTCGTGGCGATCGTCAGCCTCCTGGCCCGGGCCCTCACTGAGAGGGGGACGAAGTGACGTACTCCACGGCGGCGGACCAGGAGGCCTCGGTCGACCATCCGCCGCCACGGCGACGCCGGAAGTACCCGGTCGTCCGGCTGGTGGCGCTGACGGTCGGCGCCTTCGCGTTCCTGTTCCCCTTCTACTACATGCTCATCGGGGCGCTGCAGGAGGAGCCGGACACCAGCGTGGGCGGCGCCTTTCCGAACCCTTCCAACCTCACTTCCAACAACTACAGCGACATCAACGGGAGCATCGATCTGCTCGGATCGCTGGCCAACTCGGGGATCTACACCGCCGCTGTCGTCTTCAGCACTCTGTTCTTCGGGCTGCTGGCCGGCTACTCACTGGCCGTCCTGCACTACCGGGGCCGCGGCGCCGCGTTCGCCGTCGTGCTGCTCGTGCAGACCATCCCGTTCCAGCTGTTGATGATCCCGCTCTACGTGTTGCTGGTCCGGGACTACGGCCTCGGTGACACCTATCTCGGGATGATCCTGCCGTTCGCCATCAGCCCGACGGCGGTGTTCATCTTCCGCCAGTTCTTCCTGCAACTGCCCGTCGAGCTGTTCGAGGCCGCCCGCATCGACGGCGCCGGTGAGTTCGCCATCCTCCGGCGCATCGCCGTCCCACTGGCCCTTCCAGCGATCCTCACCGTTACCCTGCTCACCTTCATCGGCCCATGGAACGACTTCCTGTGGCCCTTCCTCGTCACCAAAGATGCCGACCTGCAGCCGCTGGCCGTCTCGCTCGCCAACTACATCTCCAACCTCGCAGGCCGTGCGGCCAACCCGTTCGGATCCATCCTCGCCGGGGCGTGTGTGCTGGCGGCGCCCGTGATCGGACTGTTCGTCGTCTTCCAGCGTCACTTCACCTCGAGCGACATCGGCTCGGGGGTCAAGGGTTGACGAGTTGACTGCAGATGTCGGCATCCCGTACCGGCTGACGCGCCTCGGCGTCGTGATGGCACCCGAACCCGGCCAGCCGTGGGAAGCCGAAGGCGTCCTCAACCCGGCGGCCGGGCGCACCCCGGACGGCCGACTGCACCTGCTGCCGCGGCTGGTCGCCGCCGGCAACATGTCCCGCATCGGCCTGGCCGAGGTCGTCGTCGATGACGGCGTCCCGACCGGGGTCCGCCGCCGCGGGGTGGTGCTGGCGCCCGACGAGGGATGGGAGCGAGGCGCCCATCACGGCGGGGTCGAGGACCCCCGCGTGACCTTCCTCGAACGACTCGGCGTCCACGTCATGACGTACGTCGCCTACGGCCCACTCGGCGGACGCATCGCCCTGGCCATCTCCCGAGACCTCGAAACCTGGGAACGGCTCGGACCTGCCCTGTTCGCGTACCAACCTGGGCTACACATCGATCTCAACCTGTACCTCAACAAAGACGCCGTCATCTTCCCCGAACCGATCCCCGGCCCCGATGGCGTTGCCAGCTACGCCATCCTGCACCGCCCGATGTGGCATCACACCATGTCAGGACTCGATGGGGACGCCGCGCTGCCAGCGGGCCTCAGCGACAACCGGCCCGGAATCTGGATCTCCTACGCGCCAGCCGCACAGGTCGAAGCCGACATCCGCGCCCTCACCCTCCTGCGCGATCACCGGTGTGTGGCGCTCCCCGAACATCCCTACGAGAGCACCAAGATCGGCGCCGGCCCACCTCCTCTTCGTGTCCCAGAAGGCTGGCTGCTCATCCACCACGGCGTGCAAGGCCGCATCGTGCCGGGCTTCGACCCGTCCCAGCAGCGCGATCTCATCTACAGCGCCGGGGCGATGCTGCTCGACGCGCACGACCCGTCCCGCGTCATCGCCCGCACCCCCACGCCGCTCCTCGAGCCCGAGACCGCTAACGAACGAGTCGGCACCGTGCCCAACGTCGTGTTCCCGACAGCGATCGCCACCATCGACAGCCGCCACTTCGTGTTCTACGGCATGGCCGACACCAGCATCGGAGTGGCGCTCCTCGACCGGGCTCCGTGAGGAGGCGAGGACGCTGGTTTGTGTCACCGCAACTGGCCGGATCCGGCCACGTGCGGTGACACAAACCCAATGCCCTACGGGTTCCCGGCTGGGGCGAGCACGACGGAGCCGTTGTGGCCGCCGAAACCGAAGTTGTTGGAGATCGTCGGGCCGGGCTCCCACCCACGGGGATCGCCCATGACGACGTCGATGCCGAGGTCGACGACCTTGGTGTTGGCCGTCGGGGGGATCAGCCGGTGCCGCATCGACAGCAGCACGGCCGCCGCCTCCAACGCGCCGGCAGCGCCGAGGGCGTGCCCGGTGACGCCCTTGATCGACACGAGCGGTGGACCGTCCTCGCCGAAGACCGTGCGCACGGCCTCGGCCTCGGCGGCGTCGTTGAGCGGGGTCGACGTGCCGTGGGCATTGATCTGGGTAATCGTGTCAGGCCCGATGCCGGCGTCTTCGAGCGCCAGGCGCATGCACGTGGCCGCGCCGGTGCCGCCAGGTGACGGCGCCGTGATGTGGTGGGCGTCGGCGTTGCTCGCCGCGCCCAGCACCTCGCCGAGGATCGTGACGCCCCGGGCTGCGGCGCGTTCCCACTCCTCCAGCACGAGCACGGCGGCGCCCTCGCCCATGACGAACCCGTCGCGGTCCACGTCGAACGGACGGCTGACACCGGCCGTGGTGAGCGCAGTCATGTTGCCGAACCCAGCCATTGCCGTGCGCGTGCCGCAGGCCTCGCTGCCACCGGTCACGACGGCGTCGCAGCGACCCCACGCGATGAGCCGGGCGGCGTTGCCGATCGCGTGGGTGCCGGCGGCGCACGCCGTGCAGATCGTCTCGTTCGGTCCCTGCAGCCCCCAACGCATCGAGATGGCGGCGCCCGAGGCGTTGGCCATCATCATCGGCACGAGGAACGGCGAGACCCGCCGCTCGCCCCGCTCCAGGCGGTTCAGGATCTGCTCCTCCAGGCTGTGCAGGCCGCCCACGCCGGTGGCGAAGATGACGCCGATCCGGCCGGGATCGGCGTCGAGGTCGCCGCAGCCGGAGAACGCCTCGGTCGCCGCGGCGATGGCGAACTGCTCGACCCGGTCGGCCCGGCGGGCCTCCTTCGGCGAGTCGTACCACGGCATGGGGTCCCAGTCGACGATCGTCGTCGACCGGCCGGACGTCACGCCCGGCCCGAGGAGCCCCTGCCAGTACGCGTCGACGCCGATGCCGCACGGGGCGACGACGCCGAGCCCGGTGACGGCGACGCGGTGGCCGCGACCATCCATCAGCGACTAGAGCTTGCCGGCGACCAGGTCGTACGCCTGGCCGACGGTCTCGATCCCTTCGAGCTCCTCCTCCGGCACCGAGATGTCGAACTCCTCCTCGAGGGCCATGACGAGCTCGACGAGGTCGAGGCTGTCGGCGTCGAGGTCGTCACCGAAGCGGGCCTCGGGCACGATCTGGTCCTCGGAGACCGAGAGCACCTCGACGGCGCATTTCTTGAAACGGGCGAACAGTTCCTGATCCACGGGAGCTCCCTTGCTGGGTGGTTGACGGGTGCGGTGAAGAGCGGACGGCGGGTCGGAGGCGGATGGCCGATGGTCCGCAGAGTGTGCCATATGGGTGTCACGTTGCACGTGGCCGATCGGGTCGTTCAGCCGTGGATGACCCGGTTCGGCACGTCGGCGCCGCCAGCCGCTCCGGTCGCCGCATCACGATCAGTGACCCATGCCGAGGCCGCCGTCGACGGGGATGACGGCGCCGGTGATGTACGCGGCG
>JACCUL010000231.1 GCA_013811855.1 Acidimicrobiia bacterium | reverse complement strand
GCCCCCGGCCGGCCCGGGCCAGCACCCGACCGGGTCGGGCCAGCACGAGCAGCGGGGCGGCACCGACGATGACGACGAGGTGCTGCACCATGTGGCCGGTGAAGCTCTCGTCGGCCAGGGACTCCATCCACGGCAGCGAGGCGACCAGCACCAGGCCGACGCCGCCGATCCACGCCACCAGCGGCGCCACCTGCGGCCGCGGCTGGCGCAGCCAGGTCAGCCCGTAGCCGAGCACGAGGAGCCCCGCGACGAGGCCGATGGCGATGTGGTCGAGGCCGTCGTGGGCCAGCAGCGGCGCCGCACCCATCAGCGGTCGGCGTCTCGTGTCAGCAGCGCGACCTGCGACAGCGTGATGGCCACGCCGGCCAGCAGCATCCAGGACCCGAGCACGGCGCCGAGGACGATGGCCGTGATGCCGACGCCGAGGGCGAGCGGCCGCAGGCTGGCCGTCGGGAAGACGCCGACGACGCCGGCCTCGTCGTCGGCGTCGGCGTCCACCCGGTCGGCCGGGCGCGGGTGGTCGTGGTGGCGCCGCCAGTCCCACATCCACCCGGCGATCAAGCCGCCGAGCGCGGTCGCCATCAGCAGGAGCGTGGCACCGGCCGGGTCGCCGTCGACGAGCCAGTAGATCCCCCCGACGACGACGTAGAAGAGGGTCAGCCCCGTCCAGACGTTGAGCTCCAGCCTCACGGCCCGTCCCCCGGATCCAGGTTCTGATCCCTCGTACCCCGCGTTTTCCGCGGGTTCGAGGGATCAGAATCGTCATCGTCACCCTCCCCGCGACCTGGTCGCTCGAGCGGGCGGGAGTCGGTGGGGTCCTGCTCGTCGGTGTGCAGTTCCTTCCAGCGGGTGTCGTGGGCGCGGCGGTCGCGCCACGCGTCGGTGGTGCCGATGGCGCTGACGTCCTTGTGGTTCAACCAGCGCAGGTCGAACACCGGTCGCTCGCTGCGGATCGGCGGCAACCACACGAAGTTGTGCGCCGGCGGCGGCGACGACGTCGCCCACTCCAGCGAGTTGGCGTGCCACGGGTCGGCGCCGGCGGATGGCGGCCGTCGGAACGACGAGATCACGTTCCACAGGAACGGGACCATCGACAGCGTCAGCACGACATAGCCGAGCGAGGCGATCATGTTCCACCGTTCGAAGTCGTCGACCGCCTGGTAGTCGGCTACCCGTCGCGGCATGCCATCGCGACCGAGGAAGTGCATCACGAAGAACGTGGCGTTGAAGCCGATGACGAGCAGCCAGAAGTGCCATTGACCGAGCCGTGTCCCGAGGACCCGCCCGGTCACCTTCGGCCACCAGAAGTAGATGGCCGCGAACAGGGCGAAGATCACGGTGCCGCCCATCACGTAGTGGAAGTGGGCGACGACGAAGTACGTGTCGTTGAGGTGGAAGTCGAGCGTCGGCGAGGCCAGCATCACGCCGGTGACGCCGCCGGCGACGAACGTCACGAGGAAGCCCATGGCGAACAGCATCGGCGGCTCCCAGCTGATCGAGCCGCCCCACATCGTGCCGATCCAGTTGAAAACCTTGACGCCGGTTGGCACGGCGATGAGGAACGACGTCGCGGCGAAGAACGGCAGCACGACGGCGCCCGTGACGAACATGTGATGGGCCCACACGGACGTCGACAGCGCGGCGATGCCGAGCGTGGCGAGGACGAGGCCCTTGTAGCCGAACAGCGGGCGCCGGGCGAAGACCGGGAACACCTCGGTGACGACGCCGAAGAACGGCAGGGCGACGATGTACACCTCGGGGTGGCCGAAGAACCAGAACAGGTGCTGGTACAGGATCGGCGACCCCCCGGCGGCCGGGTCGAAGACGTGGGTGCCGAAGCGCCGATCGGCCTCGAGCATGACGAGTGCGCCGGAGAGCACCGGGAACGCCACCAGCACCATGAAGCTGGTGAGGAACAGGTTCCAGCACAGGATCGGCAGGCGGAACATCGTCATCCCGGGCGCCCGCATCATCGTGATCGTCGTGATGATGTTGACGGCGCTGAGC
>JACCUL010000208.1 GCA_013811855.1 Acidimicrobiia bacterium | reverse complement strand
CCCATCGCCCTGACCGACGAGGTCACCGGCCTGGCGGCGGCGTTCGCCACGATGGTGGCGATACACAGCGGCGTCGGCCAGGTCGTCGACGTCAACCTGCTGGAGACGATGTTCCAGCTGATGGGGCCGCTGCCGTCGCTGTACGCGCTGACGGGCGAGCAACAGCGCCGACTCGGCTCCGGGCTGCCGTACTCCGTGCCGCGCGGCACGTACCGGTGCTCGGACGGCACGTGGGTCGCCATCTCGACCAGCAGCGACTCGGTCGCCAACCGGGTGATGACGGTGCTGGGCGTCGGTGACGACGAGCGGTTCGCCAGCTTCGCCGGCCGGGTCGAGCACCGCGACGAGCTGGAGGCGGTGACCGCGGCGTGGTGCGCCCGCCACACCCGTGAGGAGGTGCTGGCCGCGTTCGACGCCGCCCACGCCGCGGCGGGGCCGGTGATGGACATGGCCGACATCGCCGCCGATCCACACTTCGCGGCCCGCCAGGCGGTGGTCGAAGTGGACGGGAGCCCGATGCAGGCCTTGGTCGCCCGCCTGAGCGCCACGCCCGGTGCGCTGCGGTGGCCCGGCCGGCGCCTCGACGCCGACGGTCAGGCGATCAGGTCCAGCGGCTGGAGCGCGGCGACCTGAACGTCACTCGTTCGGCGTGTCGGCCCCCGCCGCCTCGGCTGCCGCGTCGGTGGCCGTGTCGGCCTCCACATGGACGGCGTCGTTCGTCGCACCGGCGGCCTCGCTGACGGCGTTGCCGGCGTCGCTGACGGTGCTCCCGGCGGTGTCGGCGGCGTCCGCGAAAGGGTCGGCCACATCGTCGTCACCGATCCCGAGCTTGTCCTTGACGGCCTCGAGCTTTTCCTTGACCGACTCCGGCAACTTGTCGCCGATCTTCGCGGCGACGACCTCAGCCTTGTCCTTGAGGTCCTCGACAACGTCCTTGGCCTTGTCCATGAAGCTCATTCGGGGCCTCCAGAAGAGAGATGGGGAGTGGCCGACCGGACCCTAGTGCGCGTCGACATCGGCGTCGGTGGGCGCGTGGACGCCGGTGCCGATGGGGCAGCTGACGCCGGTCCCACCCAGCCCGCAGTACCCGTTGGGGTTCTTGGCCAGGTACTGCTGGTGGTACGGCTCGGCGTACCAGAAGCGCGCCAGCGGAGCGATCTCCGTGGTGATCTCGTCGTACCCGGCGTGGCCGAGCGCGGCGGCGAACGCATCGCGGCTGGCGTCGGCGACCGTGCGCTGATCGTCGCTCGTCGTGTAGATGGCGCTGCGGTACTGGGTACCGACGTCGTTGCCCTGACGCATGCCCTGCGTCGGATCGTGTCCCTCCCAGAACGTCGCCAGGAGCTCGTCGTACGTGATGACTTTCGGATCGAACGCGACCATGACCGCCTCGGTGTGCCCGGTCTTGCCGGAGCACACCTCCTCGTACGTCGGGTTCGGGGTGAACCCGCCGGCGTAGCCCACCGCGGTGGTCCACACCCCCGGGAGGCGCCAGAAGAGTCGTTCGGCGCCCCAGAAGCAGCCCAGGCCGAACACGGCCGTCTCCAGCCCCTCCGGCCACGGCCCGCTCAGGGCGTGCCCGTTGACCTCGTGCGCGTCGGGGATCGGCATGGTCTGGTCGGTGCGTCCCGGCAGCGCGTCGGTGGCGGCGACCATCTCCTTCTTGTTGCGGAAGAACATGTCCCACAGGGTACGAGGGCGGCGCGGCGTTGGCTCCCCAACCGTTGGCCGACACCGACCGGATCCGGCCCGATTCCACCAACAGAACGGCGACGGGCGGGGCTGCCCCGTTCAGCTCAACAGGAGGCGGGCGATGCGGCGGGAGGCCACCGCGACGCCGGCGACGGTCAGGGCGAGGAGGACGGCGACGTGGGTCACCATGGCCCACTCGAACACGCCGAGGTTGACGGCGCGCACGAGGGCCACTCCGTGGTACAGCGGGCTGAGCTGGACGATCCACCCGGAGCCCCCGTAGCTGCCCAGCGGGTAGAACGTGGCCGAGAACAAGAAGAGCGGCAGCGTGATGGCCGCGATGTACTCGAAGTCGGCCCACCCGCGCATGAACGTCGTCAACGCCATGCCCACGGCGGCGAAGGCGAAGCCGATCAGCACGCAGATCGGCAGGGCCAGCACGACCCACGGCGACCCGGTCATCCCGAGCGCCCACATGGTCACGAGGAACGCCGTCGAGTACAGCCCGCCGCGCATCACGGCGAACATGATCTCGCCGAGCGCCACATCGGCCGGGGTCATCGGGGTGGACAGCACGGCGTCGTACAGCCGGGCGTGGCGGAACTTGAAGTAGACGTTCGTGGTCGTCTCGTAGACCGCCCCGTTCATCGCCGACGCGGCCATCAGGGCCGGCGCCACGAACTCGTCGTACGGGATCGCCCGCCCGGCCGACGACACGTCGCCGACGAGCTCCTTGAAGCCGATGCGGACCGACAGCAGGTACAAGAGCGGCTCGAAGAAGCCGCTGATGATCAGCAGCCACGTGTGCCGGTTGACCATCAGGCTGCGCTCGACCATCCGGTGCGGCCGTCGGGCGTGCCACAGCTCGACGGGCACGATCCGGATCCCGCCCGTGAACCGGTCGAAGGTCTCCGCCGTCAACGCCCCAACCTCGTGGCGAACGTGCGGCGGGCGAAGGCGTAGCCGACGACGGTGAACGCCGTCAACGCCGCCACGTTGAGCGCCGCCGGACCGAGCTCGAGCCGGCCGAGCACGGCGTCACGGCACAGCTCGATGCCGTGCCACAGGGGCGTCACATAGGCGACCGGTTGCAGCCATCCGGGCAACTGCTCGACCGGGTAGAACGCCCCGGCGAACAGGAACATCGGGATGATGGCGAAGCGCTGCAACGCGGCGAAGGACTGGTCCGGCGACTCCCGGCTGGACGAGAACGCCATGATCGGCATGGCGAACGCCATCCCCGTCAGCACGGCGGCGGCGACCGCCACCGCCAGCCCCCACGTCCTCGTGTCGTCGAAGAACAGCAGCACGACGGCCACGCCGGTGGCGCAGACGAACGCTCTCGTCCCCAGCCACAGCGCCGTGCCGAGGGCGACCTCGCTCGGCGTCACGGGCGTCGCGGTCATGGCCTCGAAGCGACGGCTCCACATGAAGCCGTCCATCACCGGCCAGAGGGCCTCCTGGGTCACGATCGTCATCGCCGTGGTGGCGATGAGCGCCGGGGCGAGGAACGCGAAGTAGTCGACGCCGTCCAGCACGGTCGAGGCGCCCGGCCCGCGGTCGACGAGCGCGCCGACACCGACGCCCATGCCCAGCATGTAGAGCATCGGCTGGACGAAGCTGCCGATCAGGTTCGAGCGCCACACGTGCTTGTAGTAGGCGAGGTTGCTCTCCCACACCCGCAGCGGCGCTCGCGGCAGTCCCATCGTCAGTCGACCAGCGTGCGGCCGGTGAGGCGCAAGAAGACGTCCTCCAACGAGCTGCGGCGCACCAATGCCGACTCCGGGTACACGGCGCGGTCGTGGACCATGCCGAGCGCCTTCTCGCCGTCGGCGGCGTAGATCAGCACCCGGTCGCGGAGCACCTCGATCCGATCGCCGATGCCCTCGACCGACGGGGCGCGCTCCTCGTTGGTGCCGGCAGCGAAGCGCAGCTCGAGCACCTCGCGCGTCGAGTGCTGCTCGATGAGCTGGCGGGGTGAGCCCTCGGCCACGATGCGGCCCTTGTCCATCACCACCAGCCGGTCGCAGAGCTGCTCGGCCTCGTCCATGTAGTGCGTCGTCAGCACGAGCGTGACGCCCTGCTGCTTGAGCCGGTACAGCCGATCCCACACCACGTGCCGGGCCTGCGGATCGAGGCCGGTCGTCGGCTCGTCGAGCAGCAGCAGCTCGGGCTCGTTGATCAGCGAGCGGGCAATGGTCAGCCGCCGCTGCATGCCGCCGGAGAGCGGTTCGACCATGCTCCGTGCCCGCTCGGTGAGCTGCACGAACTCGATCAGCTCGGCGGCGCGCCGCTTGCACTCGGCCCGCGAGAGGTCGAAGTAGCGGCCGTAGATGATCAGGTTCTCCTCGACCGTCAGATCGGCGTCGAGCTGGTCGGACTGCGGGACGACGCCGAGGCGGGCGCGGATCCAGCGCCCCTGCGTGCGCGGGTCGGCGCCCAGCACCCGGAGCGTGCCGGAGGTCGCCGGGGACGTGCAGCCGATCATCCGCATCGTCGAGGACTTGCCGGCGCCGTTGGGCCCGAGGAAGCCGAACGCCTCGCCGCGGCGGACCTCGACGTCGATGCCGTCGACGGCGGTGAACTCGCCGAACCGCTTCGTCAGACCGTGGGCCAGGACCAACGGCTCGTCGCGTTGATCCTCACCACGAGGGCTTCCCACACGTCGAACCTACCGGTGCGCCACGGCGGGCGGCGGGGTGAGGTCCGCGGCGCGACGCCGGTCGGGGAGGAAACGGAAGTGGTCGCGGGTGTCGGCGACCTGCTCGGCCGAGACGTCGGCGAGAAGAATGCTCTCCGTGTGGGCGGCGGTGGCGAGGAGCTCACCCATCGGGTCGACGATGCCGCTGTCGCCGCTGTAGGTCAGGCCGCCGCCGGTCCCGACGCGGTTGACGCCGACGACGTAGGCCTGGTTCTCGATCGCCCGGGCCTGCAGGAGCGCCCGCCAGTGGTGGCGACGCTTGTCCGGCCAGTTGGCCGGCACGAGGTACACGTCGGTGGCGTCGGCGAGTTGCCAGAACTCGTCGGCGAAGCGCAGGTCGTAGCAGACGAACAGGCTGACCCGCAGGCCGGCGATCTCGACGGTGACGAAGTCGGTGCCGGCCCGGAACCACTTCTCCTCGCCGGCGAACGTGAACGGGTGGATCTTGCGGTAGCGGTGCGTCGTGCCGTCCGGGCCGGCCAGCACGAAGCTGTTGAACGGCCGGGGATCGTCGCCGTCGGCGACGGCGACCTCGGGGCACGAACCGCCGACCCAGACACCGTGCTCGGCGGCCTGGGCGACGAGGAACTGCGACGACGGACCGCCTTCGGGCTCGCCGAGGTCGGGGTCGCCGACGGCGAACCCGGTCGAGAACGTCTCCGTGCACAGCACGAGCCCGGCCCCGGCGGCGGTCGCGGCGGCGATCATCGGCGCCAGCCGCTCGAAGTTGGCGTCCCGGTCGTTCCAGACGATGTCGTGCTGGATGCCGGCGATCCGCAGCTGTCCGGTCACGTCGGCGCTCCCGCCGCCAACCCGGCGAGCCGACCGGCCGCCTCGTCGAGCACATCGAGCCGCTTGCAGCAGGCAAAGCGCACGAGGTGGCGGCCGTGCTCGGGTCGGGCGTAGAAGACCTGGTTGGGGATGGCGACGACGCCGCACCGCTCGGGCAGCTGGCGACAGAAGGCGACACCGTCGCCGTCGGGCTCGACCGGGCGGATGTCGACGGTCGTGAAGTACGTCGCCTGCGGTCGGTACGTCGTGAACCCGGCGGCGTCGAGCGCGGTGACGAGATGATCACGCTTCGTCGCCAGGTCGGCCGCCAGTTCGTCGTAGTACGCGTCGGGGAGGTCGAGCCCGACGGCGATCGCCGGCTGGAACGGCGCGCCGTTGACGAAGGTCAGGTACTGCTTCGCCGTGCGGGCCGCGGCGACGAGCGGTGCCGGCCCGCACATCCAGCCGATCTTCCACCCGGTCGTGTTGAACGTCTTGCCGCCCGACGAGATCGTCACGGTGCGCTCGGCCATCCCGGGCAGGGTGGCGATGGGGATGTGCGTGGCGCCGGGGAAGACGAGGTGCTCGTAGACCTCGTCGGTGACGACCGTGAGGTCGTTGTCGATGGCGACCTCGGCGATGGTGGCGAGCTCGTCTGGGTCGAGGACGGTGCCGGTCGGGTTGTGCGGCGTGTTCACGAGGAGCAAGCGGGTGCGCGGTGACACGGCGGCACGCAGCTCGTCCGGATCGAACCGGTAGCGGCCGTCGGGTTGCGGGCGCAGCAGCACCGGCACGGCCGTGGCGCCGGCCATGGCGATGCAGGCCTGATAGCTGTCGTACATCGGCTCGAAGACGACCACCTCGTCGCCGTCGTCGAGCATGCCGAGCAGCGCGCCGGCCAGCGCCTCGGTGGCGCCCGCGGTGACGAGGACCTCGGTGTCCGGGTCGTGCTCGAGGCCGTAGAACCGGCGCTGGTGACGGGTGATCGCTTCCCGCAGCACCGGCAGGCCCGGTCCCGGCGGGTACTGGTTGACGCCGTTACGGATCGCGTCGACGGCGGCGTCGAGCACCTCCGGCGGCCCGTCGGTGTCGGGGAACCCTTGACCCAGGTTGATCGATCCGGTCGCCACGGCCAGCGCCGACATCTCGGCGAAGATGGTCGTGCCGAAGCCGCGCAACCGGCTCGTGAGCGGATCGCGGCGATCACGGAGCGTTGGCGGGGACGCGGGCACCGGGCCATGGTACGGCGCTGGCGACGAGCGGGACCTTGCCGGTCACCGGTCCGGTCGGCGCTCCGTCATCGTGTGCAGCCTTGGCCGCGTACATGGCGCGGTCGGCGGCCCGAAGCAGCTCGTGGCCGCCCGGGCCGGCACGGCTCGCTCCTCCGTGATCCCCGCCAGCAGCACGACGAACTCGTCGCCGCCCCAGCGACCGATGAGATCGGTGTCGCGCACCGCGGCCCGCAGGCGGTCGGCCGCGGCGACGAGGACGCGGTCGCCGGCCTCGTGACCGACGGTGTCGTTGATGGCCTTGAAGCCTCGAGGTCGACCACCAGCAAGCAGGCGCCACCGCCGTCACGGCGCAGCCGCCGCAGGACGTCTCGGCCCGTCGTTCGAACTCCGGGCGGTTGGGACGACCCGACTGATCGTGGCGTCGAGGTCGGCGGCGGCGCGGGTGGCGGCCGACCGGACGGCGTCATCGCGGGCGCCGGCGAGGTCGTCGCGGCGGCCGAGGACCCCGGCAAGCGCGGTCGCCACGAGCACGATGCCCGCGACGAGTGAGGCCAACCGCGTGAAGCGCACGCCCACCTATCGGCACCGGCTGGGTGCGCCAATAGCGTTCCTCTTTCACGATCGACGGGCCGAGGCGAGCAGGGTGAGGCCGGGGAGCTCGAGACCCGCCGCGGTGGAGTACGGAGCGACGTCGTCCCGCAGCCTCTCTGCGATCGCGGCGGCGGTGTCGCCGTCGAGCCGGCCGAGGATCGCCGACAGCGGTCCGGCGACCGCCGCAGTTCGCGTCCACCAGGCCTCGAACGACGGCGCGCGGAGTGGTGTCGAGAGCTCCTCGATCGTGACGTCGGCGAACCCGGCGGTTGAGAACAAGTCGCGCAGACGGGCGCCGTCGTGGAGCGCGAAGGGACCCGGCACGCCGGGCGGTGGCACGGGGAACCCGGTGACCGACGTGACGGCGTCGAACACGAGGCCGAGCCACGGGTTGTCCTGCTGCGATCCCCAGACGGCGACTGACACCCTGCCTCCGGAGCGGAGCACCCGGTGGATCTCGCCGACCGCTCGCTCGGGCTCGACGGCGAACATCAACCCCTCCCGGCAGAGCACCACGTCGAAGGACCGGTCGGCTTCGTCGATCCGTTCGAGGTCCCGATTCGCGGTCGTCACGTTGGTCAGCTCGCGCTCGGCCGCCCGCGCGGCCGCGATGGCGGTCATCTCGGGGACCACGTCGGACAGCACGACCGCGCCCTCGGGACCGACGCGCTCCGCGGCCGCGAGGCCGGCCCCGCCCGGGCCACACGCCAACTCGAGCACCCGGTCGCCGGGATGGACCCCGGCTCGCGCCAGCATGGCCTCCGTGACGTGCTCACCGCGCTGGTCCACGTCGTCGGCGTGCTCGGCCCATCGCTGGGCGACCGCCGCCCACATGCCGTGGACCCGCGCCCGCACCTCGTCGTTCGTCGTCATCGCCATGCCTTCCTCCTCATTTTGATTACTCGTCACGAGTGTTCAATATCCGCCTACAGTTGTCAAGTGGCTCACGCGCGTCCCACGAAGCGCCCGTACAACTCGGCGCGCCGCCAGCAGCAGGCGCTGGCGACGCGGCGGGCGATCATCGACACCGCCCAGCGGCTGTTCGAGCGTGACGGCTACGTCGCGGTGACCATGGAGGAGATCGCCGCCGAGACCGGCGTCGCCCTGAAGACCGTGTACAGCGCGTTCACGACCAAGAGCGGCTTGCTGCGGGCGGTGTGGGACCTGCTGCTGAAGGGCGACTCCGACGACGCGCCGGTGGCGCAGCGGGCGTGGTACCGCCAGGTCCTCGAGGAGCCGGACGCCGAGCGGCAACTGCGGCTCCTCGCCGCGGGGGCCTGCGCGGTGAAGCGCCGCATCGGCGCGCTGCTGCGCGTGATCCGCAGCGCGTCCGTCGTCAACGACGACGCCGCGGCGCTCTGGCGCTTGATCCAGACCGACTTCTACGAGAACCAGCGCGCGATCATCGGCACCCTCCACGCCCGCGGCGCGCTACGTCCCGGGCTCGGGCCAGTGGAAGCGACCGACATCCTCTGGACCCTCAATCACCCCGACCTTTGGCTGCTCCTCGTCGGCAAGCGCGGCTGGACCCCGGCGGCCTTCGAGGCGTGGTTCGCCGACACGCTGTGTCAGCAACTCCTCCCCGCCCACACCCCAAGGCGACGCGGACGATGACGGCGGGTGAGACGGGCGAGCACGTCGACCTGGTGATCATCGGGATGGGGTCGGCGGGGATGGTGGCCGCCGAGTTCGCCGCCCGCCTCGGTCGCCGGGTGGTCGTCGTCGAACGGCATCGTGTCGGCGGTGACTGCCTGTGGACGGGGTGCGTGCCGTCGAAGGCGCTGGTGGCGGCGGCCCGGGTGGCCCACCATTCCCGGCACGCCGACCGCTTCGGGCTGCCGCCCAACGGCGCGCCGATCGACCCGGCGGCGGTGTGGCGCCGGGTGCGCGCCGTACGGGCCGAGATCGCCGCCGGCGACGACGACCCCGACCGGTATCGGGCCATGGGCGTCGACGTCGCCATCGGGTCGGCGACGTTGACGGGGCCGACCGAGGTGACGATCACCGATGGCCACGACGCCGGGCGTCGGGTGACGGCGCCGACGATCCTGCTGTGCACGGGGAGCCGCCCCGCCGTGCCGTCGATCCCGGGCCTCGAGGAGGCCGGCTATCTGACCAGCGAGACGATCTTCGAGCTCGGCGACGTGCCACCGCGACTGTTGTTCGTCGGCGGTGGACCCATCGGCGTCGAGCTCGCCCAGGCCTGTCGACGCCTCGGCCTCGCGGTGACCGTGCTGCAGCGGGCCCCGACGATCCTTCCTCGCGAGGAGCCCGAGCTGGCCCGCGCCGTGCACGACGTGCTCGCCGCCGAGGACGTGGCGCTGCACACGGGGGTGCGCCTCACGCGGGTCGAGCCAGGTCCCGTCGTGGTGGGCGTGGTCGACGGGAGCGAGCGGCGATGGGCGACCGACGCCATCGTCGTCGCGGCCGGTCGGATGCCCAACGTCGAGGGCCTCGGCCTCGATGCGGTCGGAGTGAGGACCAACACCGGCGGCGTGATCGTCGACGGGCGGATGCGGACCACGGTGGCGTCGATCTACGCCGTCGGCGACGTCGTCGGTCGGGAGCGGTTCACGCACGCCGCCGCGTACCAGGCCGTGCGGGCGCTGCGCGACGCCTGGTTCCCGGGGCGGGGCGCAACGACGGCGCTGGTGCCGTGGGCCACGTTCACCGATCCCGAGTTGGCCCACGCCGGCGTGACCAGCGCCGAGGCCATCGAGCGGTTCAGCGCCGGGCGAGTGCGGGTGCACCGGTGGTCGCTGGCCCACAACGACCGGGCCCACATCGACGGCTCGACGGGAGCCGTGGTGCTCGTCGAGCACCGCCGGCGGGGTCGGTCACGACTGGTCGGCGCCCACGTGCTGTCCGAAGCGGCGGGCGAGGTGATCGGCGAGCTCGTCGTCGCCATCGAGGAGGGGTGGCCGGTGAGTCGGCTCGGCGGGCTCGTCCACGTGTACCCCACGATCGCCACCAGCATCCAACAGCTCGGCGGTGCGGCGGCCGTCGAGACCGCCGCTCGGTACCGCTGGCTGATGCGTCTCCGCCGGAAACGTCGACGCTGACCCCTCATGGCGGCGGTATCGACGTGAGACGGTGACGCCACCTGGTTTTCAGGTGGCTCTCAGCTACGTCGACGATGCTGAAACGATGCGGGTGCTCGTAGTCGAGGACGACAGGAGGATGGCGGCGGCCATCCGCCGGGCCCTGCGAGCGGCGGGGGTCGTCGCTGACGTCGCGTCGACGGGCGACGACGCGCAGGGGATGGCCGCGACCATCCCGTACGACGTGATCGTGCTCGACGTGATGCTCCCCGACGTCGACGGGTTCACCGTCTGCCGTCAGCTGCGCGACGCCGACGTGTGGACGCCGATCATCATCGTGACGGCGCGGGACGCCGTCGCCGATCGCGTGCGCGGCCTCGATGTCGGCGCCGACGACTACCTGACCAAGCCGTTCTCCCTGGAGGAGCTGCTGGCCCGCCTGCGCGCGCTCGCCCGCCGCGAGATGAGCGAGCGGCCGGTGGCACTGTCGGTCGGTTCGCTGCGCCTCGATCCTGCCACCCGTCAGGCATGGCGCGGCGACAGCGAGATCGTGTTGTCGGCCAAGGAGTTCGCCCTTCTCGACGTCTTCATGCGGCACGCCGGGCAGGTCCTCTCGCAGCAGCAACTGCTCGACGCCGCCTGGGACTTCGGCTACGAACACCGCTCCAACGTCGTCGAGGTCTACGTCCGCTACCTCCGGGAGAAGATCGACCGGCCGTTCGGGCTCGTGAGCCTGGAGACGGTGCGCGGCATGGGTTACCGTCTGCGTCGGGACGGTTCGCTCTGAGCCGGTTGCCGCTGCGTGTCCGCCTGACCTGCGCGTACGCGGCGGCCGTCATCGCTGTCCTGATCCTGTCCGGCCTGTTCGTCTACGTCCGTCTCCACGACGACCTCGATGACGCGATCGACGCCGAGCTGCGGGCGCGGGCGACCGCCGCCGCCGACCTCGTTCGCAACAACGGCCCCGCCGCGGTCGTCTCCACACCGCTCGAGGACGCCGAGGAGAGCTTCGTCCAGGTTCTCGACGGCGACGGCGTGCTGCTCGCCGGCGCGGGTACGGCGAGCGTGCAGGCCGTCAGCCTGGGGCAGCTCGACACCAGAGTCGGGGCGTTGGTGGAGGCCGCGGTCGCCGATGTCGACGGGTCGGCGCGCATGCTCGTCAGGGAGGTCGCCACCACCGATGGCGCGGTGTTCATCGTGGTCGGGCAGTCGCTGGTCGATCGCGAGGACGCACTGCGTGACGTCCGCAACTCGTTCGCCGTCGGTGGTCCCGTGGCCGTACTGGTCGCCTCCGCGCTCGGGTACTGGCTGGCCGGTCTCGGGCTCCGACCAGTCGAGGAGATGCGCCGGACCGCCGGTGACATCTCGGCCAGGCGTACCGGTCAGCGGCTGCCGCTGCCGCCCGCTCGCGACGAGATGCGCCGGCTCGGCGAGACGCTGAACGACATGCTTGGCCGGCTCGAGCGCTCCTTCGAGCGCGAGCGCCGCTTCGTGTCCGACGCCAGCCACGAGCTCCGTACCCCGATCACTGTCGCCAAGACGGAGCTCGAGGGTGCCCTGCGCAGCGGCGACTTCGGGCCCGACGTCGGTGAGGCGATCACGGCCGCCATCGAGGAGTGCGACAGCCTGTGGCAACTCGCCGACGATCTGCTCGTCGTCGCCCGGGCCGACGAGGGAGGGCTGGACCTGCTGCTCGAGCCGCTGGCCGTGCGAGCGGTTCTCGACGGCGTGAGGAACCGCTTCGTCGACCGCGCCGCCGCGCACGGTCGATCCATCGTCATCGACGTCGACGGCGACCCCGCTGTGCTCGGCGACCGCTCCCGACTCCGCCAGGCGCTCGGGAACGTCGTCGACAACGCACTGCGCCACGGCGCCGGCACCATCACCCTCCAGGGCGCCGAACTCGACGGCGCCGTGAGGATCGACGTGTCCGACTCAGGAACAGGCTTCACCGAGGAGATGGCGAGCCACGCCTTCGAGCGCTTCGCCCGTGGCGACCACGGGCGAAGGACCGCCGGCGCCGGGCTCGGCCTCGCCATCGTGGCCGCCCTCGTCGCGGCTCACGGCGGACGGGCCACCATCGTCGACCGCCGGTTCGTGCGGATCACGTTGCCGGTCGCCGGAACCTGAGCGCTCTCATCGTCGCCTCAGATGCTCTTCGTACGTTCGTTTTACGTCATCGACTGAAGGAGCAACATCATGAAGCGCCACACGAAGAGATGGCTGGTCGCACTGGCCTCGCTGAGCTTGCCGGCGACGACGGCCGCGGCCTGCACGAGCGGCTCCAGCGCCACCGACGGGCGAACGGCCGCGGCGGCGTCATCGGCCGCGATGGCGTCATCGGCGTCATCGGTGTCGGCGACCTCATCGACGGCGACCTCGTCGACGGCGGCGTCGTCGACGGCCCCCTTCGAGGATCCCTCCAGCGTCGGCCAGCCAGCGTTCGGCGCTGAGCCGGCGTGCGGGACTTTCCGTGGTAGCGGCTGCGCGCCTGTGGCAGCGCGTGTCGATCTCATCGCGCCGACGTTCACCAACCCGACGGAGATCACGAACCCACTGTTCCCGATCGCCGACCTCGAGTCGGCCGTCCTGCTCGGCGTCGTTGACGACCTGGCGTTCCGCGCCGAGACCACGTTGCTGCCGTACACCGGCACGGTCGTCGTCGACGGTGCCCTGTCGAGGTGCTGTTGTCGCAGTACACCGCGTATCTCGACGGCCGGATCACGGAGCTGGCCGTCGACCGCTACGCGCAGGCCGACGACGGTTCGGTCTGGTACCTCGGTGAGGACGTCTACGACTACGACCGTGGGACGGTCGTCGTGTCCGAGGGCACGTGGCTGGCGGGCCGCGACGGTCCGGCGGCGATGATCATGCCGGGCGATCCGGCCGTCGGCCAGGTCTTCCGGCCGGAGGACATCCCCGGCATCGTGTTCGAGGAGGTGACGGTCAAGGAGGTCGACACCGTCGTGGCCGGCCCTCTCGGTGCGCTCGAGGGCGCCATCGTCGCCGAGGAACTGCACCTCGATGGATCGAGATCGGACAAGGTGTTCGCTCCTGGGTACGGCGAGTTCTACTCCGCCCACGACGGAGACGAGGAGGCGCTCGCATTCGCCGTGCCGGCCGATCGCGTCCAGGGGTCCGAGCCCGTCGCACTGGCCAAGGTCGTCACCGGAACCTGGGGGCTGGTCGAGAGCACCCGCCTCGAGGACTGGGAGGCCGTCGACGCCACCCTCACGCTGATCGAGGGGTACTGGAACGAGGTGAGCGACGGCACCACTCCGGTCCGCATCGCCGAGGCGCTCGACACTGCGTTGGCCGGCTTGGCCGGGGCGACCGCCACGAAAGAGGTCGAGGCCGTCACGAACGCCGCCGTGATCGTCGCCCAGTCAGCCCTCGACCTCGAGCTGCGGTACCGCTCGGTGGCGTACGTCGACCTCGGTCGCTTCCACCTCGATGCCCAGCAGCTCCGCACCGACGCCGCCAATGAGAACGCCGATGGCGTCGCCGCCGAGGTGGCAACGCTCGAGTGGATCCGCGATCGCATCGCCGGGACCCTGGCGATCGACGAGCTTCGCCGCGTCGACGGCGAGCTCGCCGAGCTCCGCCTGACTTCGGCCGCCGGCAACCTGCTCGCGGCCGCCGACCAGGCTGCTCGCCTTGCCAACCTCGTGCGGACCCTGAGCGTCCCGTGACGCCGGGCACGAGCCGGGCTGGGGCAGCGCCGCGGTCGTCGAGACCGCCGTTCGGTACCGTTGGCTGATGCGCCTGCGCCAGAAGGGTCGACGATGACCCACCATCGTTTGCGCAACGAACGCTGGGATCTCGGCTCCGACTGCTTCGTGTGCGAGCCGACCAACGCGCCCCCGGCCGTCGACGCTGGGGCGCAGCTCGACGCGTCCACCGAGGGCTTCGTGCGGGGGTGACGCCGCCACGGCGAGAAGCGCGACTGGCGACCGCCGCGGTCGCCGGCTACCTGGCCGGGACCCTGCCGTCCGCCGACATCGCCAGCCGCCTCGCCACCGGCGGACGGATCGATCTGCGCGTAGCCGGCAGCGCCAACCCGGGTGCGCTCAACGCCGCCC
>JACCUL010000166.1 GCA_013811855.1 Acidimicrobiia bacterium | reverse complement strand
TGCTCGGCCATCGTCTCGACGGGGAGCAGGTGGAAGCGCAGGTGCTGGGTGCGGCTGCGGATGGTCTCGCTGACCTTCTGCGGGTCGGTCGTCGCCAGCACGAAGACGACGTGCGACGGCGGTTCCTCCAACGTCTTCAGCAGCGCCGCCTCGGCCGGCTTCGACAACATGTGGACCTCGTCGAGGATGTACACCTTGTGCCGGCCTGGTGTGCCGAGCGAGGCCCGCTCGATGAGGTCGCGCATGGCGTCGACGCCGTTGTTGCTGGCCGCGTCGAGTTCGTGGACGTCGTAGCTGGTGCCCCGCTCGACGGCGAGGCAGGACTCGCACTGGCAGCACGGCTCGCCGCCTTGGGGCCGTTCGCAGTTGAGCACCTTGGCCAGGATGCGGGCCGACGTGGTCTTGCCCGTGCCTCGCGGCCCGGAGAAGAGATAGGCCTGACCCTCGCGCCCACCGGCGACCGAATCGCGCAGCGCCCTGACCACGTGGTCCTGCCCCTTGACCTCGGCGAAGCGCTGCGGTCGGTAGCGGCGGTAGAGCGATGGGGTCGCCACCCGGCCGAGCCTACGAGGCCGGTGTCAGAGCCAGCGCCGGGAGGCGGGAGGCCGGCGGCAGGTCAACCGTACCGGCCCGGTCCGGATGAGTACCGTGGTCCCGTGCCGCCGCCCCGAACCGGTGTTCCCCGTCGTTCGCGGGCGCTGCTGCTGCGGGCGGCCGGCATCGTCGGCGCCGGCCTCGTCGTGCTCGGCCCGCCCGATTCGGCGCACGCCGAGAACACCCTCGTCGAGTCGCAGCCGGCGGACGGGGCCACCCTGACCCAACCCCTGACCCAGATCGTGCTCGTCTTCGAGAATCCCGTCGCCGACTCGCCCGTCGCCCCGCTCACGTGCACCCCGCGCAACGGCAACACCGACCCGGTCCGCACCGAACGCCCCGTGGTGTCCGATGACCAGTTGACCGTCACGGTCGACATCGTCGAGGCGCTCCCGGTGGGGGAATGCCGGGTCAGCTGGTCGGTGGAGGACCTCGACGGCGAACCCGGGGCCAGCGGCACGGTCGAGTTCGCGGTGGCCAACTCGCCCGGTGGCGGCGGCAATACCCCCGGCGGCGGGACGACGGCGACGACGTCGACGGGCGACGCAACGAGCGGCGGCACCGACGACGCGATCGGCGACGCCGAGGACGCCTCGGACGGACCGACCTGGCTGGGTCGGGTCCTGTCGAGCCTCGGCCTCGCCGTGCTGTTCGGCTCGTTCGTCCTGATCGTGACGGCTTGGCCGGAGGGGCCGGAGTACGTGCTCGCCGTGCGCTTCCTCCGCTCGGTGTGGCTGCTCACGCTGGCTGGCACCGTGCTGTACGTCGCCGCCCTGGCCGCCAGCGTCACCGACTCGTCGTTCGGTTCCGGGCTCAGCCCGGCGGCCTGGCTCGACCTGCTCGACGCCGGCTGGACCGGTCGGGCGGCGCTCGCCCGCCTCGTGCTCGTCGTCGCCACGGGCTGGGTGGTGTGGCGGCCGGAGCGGGTCATCGACCCCGTCACCCAGTTGCCGGCGATGGTCATCCCGACGCTGGCGGTGGCCACCATCGGCCTGTCCCGGACCGGCGGGGAGCTGGCCATCCTCGGGGTCGCGGCCGGCATCGTCCACGCCCTGTCGATGTCGGTGTGGGTCGGCTCGGTCGTGCTGTTGGCCCGGGTCGTGCTGGCCGGTCCCGGCGAGGAGGATCTCGTCCACGCCACCCGCGGCTTCGGCCGCATCGCCACCCCGGCCATCGTCATCACCGTCATCAGCGGCGCGATCCAGACGTATCGGTTGGACGGCGGGAGCCTCTTCTCGTCCTCGCACGGGCGGGTGCTCCTGCTCAAGGCGGTGGCCGTCGCCGTGATGCTGTTCGTCGGGATGACCGCCCGCCAGGTCGCCCGCTCCCGCCTCGGCCGGGCCAACGACCTGTCGGTGCCGATGGCCGACCGACTGCGCCGGGCGTTCGGCACCGAGGCCGCCGTCGGCGTCGTGGTGCTCGGCCTGAGCGGTTGGCTGATGGCGCTGACCCCGCCCAAGTCGCCGGCCGAGGACCTCGTCGAGTACCCCATCGAGGTCGACGTCCTCGACGCCGACACCGGCCTCGATGTCACCGTCTCGATCACCCCGGGGCGGGTCGGCGACGACAACCAGATGCGCGTCGAGGTGCGCCAGCCGGTCGAGGGGATCTCCGGGCTGGAGGTCACGCTGGTGGCGCCGACGGGGTCCAACGTCAACGGTCTGCGCCAGACGATCCCGCTGCGCGGCGCCGGCATCGCCGTGTCGGCCGAGGGCGACGTGTTCCCGTTGCTGGCCGCCGGCTCGTGGCAGCTCGAGATCGCCGCCACCACCCCGACGGGCGCCGTCGACATCAGCCGGCCGTTCGACGTGCGGACCGCCGACGGCGAGCTGCCGGGTGGGGACATCGGCTCCACGCCGACCCTGGCGCCCGTGACCGCCCCGCCGGCGCCGACGACCACGGTGCCGGAGACCGCGCCCTCCGGCTAGCGTGCGCGCCGCACCACGGCGACGACGCGAACCGGTAGGCGCGCCATCCAGGACGGACGGCGGTTGGTCTCACCAGAGCTCGGCGATCGACGCCGCGGCGCGAGCTGCGCCACCCGTGTCGACGGCGCGCGATTCGACCGGGCGGCCGATCTCGTCGGCGATCACCTTGGCGAGACCGTCGGGGTCGGCGGCCTCGTCGTAGTCCACGCGGCGTCCGGCCCCGTAGCGCAGCAAGCGGTGGTGCACGTGGAACTGCTGCTCGAAGTGGTGGCGCAGCGGGACGTAGACGAACGGGCGGCGGTTCGCGGCCAGCTCCATACAGGTGGTCAGGCCGCCCTGCACGACGGCCAGGTCGCACGCTGCGAGGTGCCGGTAGAGATCGGGGACGTACCGACGGTACGACACGCCCCTGCGGCGCGGCAGGTCCCGCGGGTCGAGCCGGGGACCGGTCACGACGATGACCCGCAGCCCGTCCACCAGTCGACGGGCCGCCGGCACCGCCTCGACCACCCGCCGCAGGAGGTCGCCGCCGACGCCGGAGCCGCCGACGGTCACGAGACAGACCTGCTCGTCGGGCCGGTAGCCGAGCTCGGCTCGCAGTTCGTCGCGATCGCGAAGCGCGCTCGGGTCGAAGCCGGTGACGTAACCGGCGAACTCGAAGTTGGCCTCGGTCCATTCGCGGATCCCGGGCAGGTCCGGGCCGAACGGGTCGGGGACGATGTCATCGGGGTCACCGACGAAGATCGACCGGTCGCGCACCCGCCGGAAGCGGGCTCGCTGCTCGATCATCTCCGCGTTGTAGTCGGCGGTGATCGCCGCTTCGTGCTCGCCGCCGTCGGGCATCGGCAGCCAGCCGACGAAGTCGGTCATCCACGCGAACGCGAACCGCTTGCGCTCGGGGTTCTCGTCGAGGAAGTAGTCGATGTCCCACGACTCGTCGCCGATGACCGCGTCGTAGTGCTCGTCGCTGACGACGTCGTCGAAGACCGTGAAGTTGTTGACCAGGATCTCGTCCATCCGGCGGATCGCCTGGAACACGTGCAGGTCGTGCTCGGCGGCTTCGTCCTCGACGTGAGCCGACTCGTTGGCCAGCCACGCCGACGCCGGGTGAACCCGTTCGCCGTGCGCTCGCAGCACCTCCGTGACGGGATGCTGCGCGAGCCAGTCGATCTGCAGGTCGGGATGGTGGCGGCGCAGTTCCTGGGCGATCGCCAGGTCGCGCCGGGCGTGACCGAGCCCGATCGGTGACGACACGTACAGCGCCCGCTTGGGCCGGCGGGCAGCCCGCACCCAGGTGCGCCGGCTCGGGGTGGGGTGGACGCGTTCCACGAAGTCGCGGATCAATTGGTTGACGAGAATTGGGTCGCGAGCGTGCACGCCGTGGCCGCCGCCCGCGATGGTGACGAGCGACCCGCGGGTGGCGTCGGCC
>JACCUL010000138.1 GCA_013811855.1 Acidimicrobiia bacterium | reverse complement strand
CGCCGAGCCCGGCCCGTCCCAGCGCGGCGGCGACGTCGTCGTCGGACGGGGCCGGGTCGAACAGCGTCACGTTGTCGCGCAGCGTGCCCTCGAACAGTTCGACCTCCTGCGGCACGAGGGCGACCCGGCGGCGCAGCTCGGGCAACGGGATGTCGGCGATCGGGACACCACCGAGCTCGACGGTGCCGCTCGTCGCCTCGACGAGCCGGAGGAGCAACCGGGAGAAGGTCGTCTTGCCCGAACCGGTGCGCCCGACGATGCCGACGGAGCGGCCGGCGTCGATCTCGACGTCGACGTCGTGGAGGATCTGGCGATCGTCTCCGTAGTCGAAGCCGACACCGGTGAAGCGGATCGCCAGCGGGCCCGCCGGCGGACAGGTCGTGCCGCGATCGACGATCGTCGGCGTCAGCTCGAGGAGGTCGATCACGCGGGTCATGGCGCCGCTCGCCTTCTGCACCGTCTCGAGCTCGTGGACGATGTCTTCGAGCGGACGCGACATCAGTCGGACGTACTGGTAGAGCAGGAACGCGGTACCGACCGACAAGACGCCGCCCGTGACGAGCGCGGCACTCAGGACGAGCGACAGCGCCGAGCCGGCGGCGACGGAGCCCTGCACGGCCCACCACAGCCGCAGGAACGCTCGCTCGCGGCGCACCGAGCTGTCGAGGGCCCCGGCGCTGTCCTCGACGAACCGCCACATCGCGTGGACGCCGGCACCGTTTGCCCGCAGGTCCTCGGCCGCCGTGAGGCGCTCCTCGATGCCGCCGTACAGGCGGGCGTAGGCGCCCATCTCGTCCGAGGACTCCGAGACGGCACGGTGACGCATCGTCACGACCACGACCAGCGATCCGGCCAGGTAGACGGCCATGCCGAGACCGAGGCGCCAGTCGAGGACGGTGAGCACGACGAGCATCCCGCCGACGAGCAGCACCCCGCTGGCGATCTTCGGCACGACCTGACCGAGGAAGTCCGACACCGACGTGACGTCGCCGTCGACGCGCTGGATGAGCTCGCCGGGCGTGTGCGTGCGGTGGAACTCGTGGTCGAGCCCGAGGACGTGGCGGGTGATGCGCAGGCGGATGTCGTTGGTCGTCGACCACGCGGCGACCGTCGCCTGGCGGGCGACGACCACGGCGATCACCTGGATGGCGACGGCGACGGCGAGGAAGGCGAGTGCGAGCCGCACGATCTCGGCCGTGGCCGCGCCATCGGCGGCGCGGTCGACGACGCCGCGCACGACGAGTGGTCCGACGAGCATCAGCGCCGAGCCCAGCGCCAGGAGCGCGCCGAGGCCGACCCAACGGCGGGCGTCGGGCCGGAGCAGGGCGAGCAGGGCGCGCCAACGGGAAGCTCCCCGTACGGACATGACCACCAGTCTTCCGCCTCGCCCGCTGCCGCCGGAAGGAGGTTCCGCGGCTGGGCCGTCCGTCCACTGCCAATCCTCGCCGATCGCCGAGTCGAGCGCGTCCCTTGACTCGGCGCACGTCGGTGTCGCTCCGGTCGACTGGCTTGGACCGGCGAGGCCCGTCGGTTGACATGGTCAGATTTTCGGCAATGGCGGTGTGCCGTTCTCGAGGCCGCGACGACGTCGAGAACCCTGCTCGCCGCCCGTTGTAGGAGGGGTGCGATGGGTCTCCAACGAAGGCTGCTGTTGTCAGCGACAGCCCTGCTCGCGATTGTCATGCCTGCGACGGCGAATGCACGGCCGCCATCGTCGACGCCCACTGTCACCCAGCTGGTAACGGGTTTGGCGAGCGGCTCGGGCAGCACCGTCGGTCCCGGTCGTGCGCTGTACGTCACCGAAGGCGCGGCTGGCCGGGTCCTGCGCGTGGACCCGAAGACCGGGGAAGTCACGACGTTCGCCAGTGGCCTGCCGGAGTCGATCGTGGGCATCGGCGGGGCCATGGATGTGGCGTTCATCGGCGCGACTGCGTACGTGCTGGTCACGCTCGTCGGCGCCGACGTCGGCGGCAGTGACGTCGTCGGCATCTACCGGGTGGACGGCCCGAACCACTCCACGCCCATCGCGGACATCGGCGCGTTCTCGATCAGCAACCCGCCGGACACATCGTTCTTCATCCCGACCGGAGTTCAGTACGCACTGGAGACGTACCGCGGCGGATTCCTGGTGACGGACGGGCACCACAATCGCGTGCTCCGTGTCTCGCTCAACGGTGAGATCACCGAGCTGATCACGTTCGACAACATCGTCCCGACCGGGCTGGCGGTCGGGGGCAACAAGGTCTACATGGCCGAGGCCGGCCCCGTCCCCCACCTGCCCGAGACCGGCAGGATCGTCTCGTTCCGCACGAAGTCGCCGGCCCCGCAGTGGTGGCAGCGGGTGCGCGACTCCTCGTGGACGTCGAATTCGGCCGGGGTCGCAGCCTCTACGCCCTTTCGCAGGGTGTGTTCCGGAACGGAGATCCCGCGGGTGCACCAGCGATGCCAAACACTGGCAGCCTCGTGAAGGTCAACGGCGATGGGTTCAGCGTCGTCGTGGACGGACTGAACCAACCGACCTCGCTGGAAATCATCGGCAATGCCGCCTACGTCGTCACCCTCGGCGGGGAGATCTGGAAGATCGACCAGGTCTCGGGACCGCCCTACGGCGTGTCGCGTTAGCCGGCGTTGGCGTGCGCGACCAAGCCATGGAGCGATCACTCGCTCGGCATCATCTCCGTGGCTCGCCGGGACATCTCGTCGGGTGACACGTCCTCGACGTGCGTGTTGACGTGCCATTTGTGGCCGAACGGATCCAGGAACGAACCCGTGCGGTCGCCGTAGAACTGGTCTTGCACCTCGCGATCCGGGGTGGCGCCGGCGGCGAGCGCCTTGGCGAAGACGGCGTCGACGTCCTCCACGTACACGCTCAAGCCAACCGGCGATCCGCCGATCGACTTCGGGCCGCGGTGGCCCATCTCTGGGGACTCGTCGGCGAGCATGATCACCGAGTCACCGAGCTGCAGCTCGGCGTGACCGATCGTGTCGTTCGGCCCGGGCATGCGCATTCGCTCGGTGGCACCGAACACTTCACGGTAGAAAGCGATCGCGGCCGCCGCACCATCAACGGCAAGGTAAGGGGACACCCGCGGGTACCCGTCCGGAATCGGCTTGACGTCGGCCATTGCACATCTCCTGTCGTCAACGAGCACCGTGCCTCGTGCAGGCACCCTTGTCAACCAGGGAGCCGGTCAACCGCGACGGCAACGGCTGGCGAGCCTGGCGCGGCGACGACGCAGCCGGATGGCCACGAGGCGGTGGTCGTACCTGGCACTTACCGCGTACTCTCCGGCCTGCGGACGGCAGCAGTACGAGGCGCTACGCAGAGTGGAAGGCGTACAAGGCCGACGTCGAGGCGAACTACCTCAAGACCCTCGAACTCGTGCCCGAGATCGCCGAGCGCGTGCGGGTGGCGACACGAGAGGAAGGGTTTGCAGGCGGTTCGGTCCCCAACTACTTCCGCAAGCCGTTCGGACCCGGCTGGGCGCTCGTCGGCGATTCCGGATACAACAAGGATCCGATCACCGCCCAGGGGATCAGCGACGCCTTTCGTGACGCCGAGCTGTGCTCCACGGCGTTGGACGAGGCGTGGACCGGCCGGCTCTCGTTCGAGGATGCCATGTCCTGCTACCACCGGACGCGGGACGCTCACGTGCTGCCGATCTACGAGTTCACCACGCAGCTGGCCACGCTCGAAGCCCCGCCTCCCGAGATGCAGCGGCTGCTGGGCGCGGTCTACGGGAATCGCGACGCCATGGACTCGTTCGCCAGCGTCTTCGCAGGGACCGTATCGCCGGTCGAGTTCTTCGATCCTGACCACATCGGGCGCATCATGGGCGCTCTGCCGGTCGCGTGACCACCGTCGACGCCCACTCGGCGTGGAAAACCCACTCTGGCCGCCGGTGACGCCGCCACCATCATGTGGTGATGGACCGCGATGAGGTGATGCACTGGGGTGTGTCGTCTTGACCTGGTACAGGAGGTGTTGATCCGGCCGGCGACGACGTACGACTGGTCGAGCATGTGGCCGTTCATGCGCCGGATCATCGCCGACGGCGAGACCTACTCCTACGACCGCGAGCTCGACTCCGACGAGACGAAGGTGATTTGGATGCTGGCACCACCTGGACACACCGTGGTCGCCGTCGACGACCACGGCCGGCTGCTCGGCACGGCGAAGATGCACCGCAACCAGGGCGGTCCCGGATCACATGTGGCCACGGCCAGCTTCATGGTCGATCCGGAGCATGCCCGAAGGGGCACGGGTCGGGCGCTCGGCGAATCGCACTGGCCTGGGCCCACCAGCAGGGGTACCACGGCATGCAGTTCAACGCCGTGGTCGAGACGAACACACCGGCGGTCCGACTGTGGACCTCGCTGGGGTTCAGCGTGGTCGGCACCGTACCCGGGGCGTTCCGCCATCCCCGGCACGGCGACGTGGGCCTGCACATCATGTACCGGCGCCTTTGATCAGGTCCGAGTGAAGGGTCGGGTTCGGAGCAGGCGCTGTCGCGTCACCGGATGCGAGGCGACTACCCTGTTGAGGAAGCGGCAAGAGGGCTGATCATGCGACGGGGACGAGTGTTTCGGCTGGGATCGGTTGGCTTGGCGGTCGCCGGGATGGTTGGTGTCGCGCTGCCATCGGCGTCGGCCGTGCGCGCCGTCCCGGGCAGCGACGTCAAGGTGAGCGATCGTCAATACGTCCGCTACGACGGCGCCACGCTCTTGCGGTCGCCAACGTCGAGGGTCGTGTTCCGCGGAACCTGTCCCGACTGCCGTGCGTGACGACACCTTGCGGGCTGTCGAGGGGAGACGCTCGATGACGCTCACGTTCCTCCGGTCCGCTGCCGCGGGACCGGAGATCACGATCGGTCGGGAACTGGTATCCGGCCAGATCTAGACACACTCCAGCATCGGGCTAGGCTCCGGGCGTGTCCGGAACGACATCCGTTGACGACGATGCGCTACTCCGCCGGCACGGTCTGCAGGTCACGGCCCAGCGTCTGGCTGTTCTGCGGGCGGTGTCCGGCCGACCGCACGGCACTGCGGACGACATCGAGAAGATCGTGCGGGCCGAGATCGGCGCCATCTCACGCCAGGCGGTGTACGACGCCCTCGCGGCCCTCACCGACAAGGGCCTTCTCCGGCGCATCCCGCCCGCCGGGTCGCCGGCCCGCTACGAGGATCGCGTTGGTGACAACCACCACCACCTCATCTGCCGAACCTGCGGCCGGATGGTCGACGTCGACTGTGCGGTCGGCGACACCCCGTGCCTGACGGCCGCCGACGACTCGGGCTACGAAGTCGACGAAGCAGAGGTCATCTACTGGGGCCGATGCCCCGAGTGTGTCGCCGCGACTTCTGCCTCGTCCCGGCGGCTGAAAAGTGACACGCAGCGTGCGAAACCGGCTGGGCGACCAGCCTTCGATCCAGAGCAGCCAACGTCAAGGGCTATGAGCCATCAGAAGGAAACAGCGAAAGAGGAGAAGGACCGACGTGTCTGACAGCGGCAGCGAAAGCGAAAACCCAGTAATCCCCGCCCCAACGATCAAGTCGACTCGGCCCAGGTCGAACCAGGACTGGTGGCCGAATCAGCCGAACCTGCAGGTCCTCAACCAGCACGTGCCCCGGTCAAGTCCGCTGGGTGAGGACTTCAACTACGCAGAAGAGTTCGATTCTCTCGACCTCGACGCGCTGGAGCAGGACATCTTCGAGGTGATGACGACGTCGCAGGACTGGTGGCCGGCCGACTACGGCCACTACGGGGGGCTCTTCATCCGGATGGCGTGGCACGCCGCCGGCACGTACCGCAGCGCGGACGGCCGGGGCGGTGGCGGCAGCGGCGCGCAGCGCTTCGCCCCCCTCAACAGTTGGCCCGACAACGTGAGCCTCGACAAGGCCCGCCGGTTGCTGTGGCCGGTCAAGCAGAAGTACGGCCGGAACCTCTCCTGGGGCGATCTGATCGTCTTCGCCGGCAACTGTGCTCTGGAATCGATGGGTTTCAAGACGTTCGGCTTCGGCTTCGGGCGAGAGGACATCTGGGAGCCCGACGAGATCTTCTGGGGCCCTGAGGACACGTGGCTCGGAGACGAGCGCTACAGCGGCGACCGGGACCTCACCGGTCCGTTCGGCGCCGTGCAGATGGGCCTCATCTACGTGAACCCGGAGGGTCCGAACGGCAACCCGGATCCGCTGGCTTCCGCCAGAGACATTCGCGAGACCTTCGGCCGCATGGCGATGAACGATGAGGAGACCGTTGCGCTCATCGTCGGCGGCCACACGTTCGGCAAGTGCCATGGTGCCGTCGATCCCGAGTACCTCAGTCCGGAACCCGAGGGCTGCCCCGTCGAGGCGCAAGGCTTGGGCTGGAGCAACTCCTTCGGCACCGGCAAGGGCGCCGACACGCTCACCAGCGGGCTCGAGGGGGCATGGACCAACAATCCGGTGCAGTGGGACAACGGGTTCTTGGACAACCTGTTCAAGTACGACTGGGAGCTGACGACAAGTCCCGCCGGTGCGAAGCAGTGGACGCCCACGGATCCCTCGGCCCAAGACACCGTGCCGGATGCTCATGATCAGTCGAAGCGGCACGCCCCGATCATGCTGACGTCGGACCTCGCGCTGAAGATGGATCCGATCTACGCGCCGATCGCGAAGCGCTTCCGCGAGAACCCCGATCAGCTGGCAGACGCGTTCGCCAAGGCGTGGTACAAGCTGTTGCACCGCGACATGGGGCCCATCTCGCGCTACCTCGGCCCGCGGGTTCCGGAGCCGCAGCTGTGGCAGGACCCCGTCCCCTACGTCGATCATGAACTGATCGGGGACGAGCTCATCGCTGCCCTCAAGGGCACGATCCTCGCATCGGACCTGTCCATCTCCCAGCTGGTCTCCACCGCTTGGGCGTCGGCAGGATCCTTCCGCGGCACGGACAAGCGGGGCGGGGCGAACGGGGCACGGATTCGCCTCGCGCCACAGAGGGACTGGGAGGTCAACGAGCCGAGCGAACTGGCCAAGGTGCTGCCGACCCTCGAGGGGATCCAGCAGGACTTCAACAGCACACAATCCGGCGGAACGAAGGTGTCGCTCGCCGACATGATCGTTCTGGGCGGATGCGCGGCCGTCGAGCAAGCGGCGAAGAACGCCGGGCACGACGTCACGGTCCCGTTCGTGCCGGGGCGCACGGACGCCTCGCAGGAGCAAACCGACGTGGAGTCGTTCGCCGTGCTCGAACCGACCGCCGACGGGTTCCGCAACTACCTCCGAGCCGGAGAGAAGTTGTCGCCGGAGACCCTGCTGCTTGAGCGGGCCAACCTGTTGACGCTGACCGTTGCCGAGATGACGGTTCTCATCGGCGGCATGCGTGCCCTGAACGCCAACTTCGGGCAATCCGCATACGGCGTCTTCACCGACCGGCCGGAGACGCTGACCAACGACTTCTTCGTAAACCTGCTCGACATGAGCACGGAGTGGACGGCATCCGTCGCGTCCGAGAACGTGTTCGAGGGACGCGATCGCGTGACGGGCGAGGTCAGGTTGACCGGCACCGCCGTCGACCTCGTCTTCGGTTCGAACTCTCAGCTCCGTGCCCTCTCGGAGGTCTACGCATGTGACGACTCGAAGGAGCAGTTTGTGCGTGACTTCGTGGCTGCGTGGGACAAGGTCATGAACCTCGATCGCTTCGACCTCGCCTGATCGACGTTCCCGGCTTTGGTGACCGGTTCAGGTCGATCCGGTCACCAAAGCACCACGCGAGCCGCTCAGCCGACTTGCCTTGGTGCATCTGCGCTTGCCTTCGAGTACGGGCGCAACATCGTGGGCGAGGGAGCCCGGAACCACCAGCAAGACCGACCACATACGTAGTTCGGCTACTCCTCGTCGAGGCAGAGGCAGAACGGGTGGCCGGCGGGGTCTAGGAGCACGCGAACGTTCTCCTGCGGTTGGTATTCGGCGACCGTCGCTCCGAGGGCAACGGCTTCAGCGACCGCGGCGTCGAGGTCGGCGACCTGGAAATCGAAGTGCATCATCGGTCGCTGTTGGCCCTTCTCCGTCGGCCAGACCGGGCGCTGGTAGTCAGTGGCCTCCTGGAAGACGACGTAGATCGGGGCTTCGGGCGCGGCCACAACAACCGTGCCAGGTTCCTCGTGACCGATGGACCAGCCGAGCAGCTGGGAGTAGAAGCCCGCCAAGGCGGCTGGATCCGGCGCTTCGATGGCCGTCCCCCACCACATTCCATCTGTTCGCGGTAGCACCGACGAAGTGTTGCATACTGTGCCTCAGGGGGACGCGTTCCGCATCACACACATCTTCGAACGCAGGCTCGCCGGCGGAACTCGACCGGCGCCTCGGTCCGAGCGCTTGCTGGTGGGAGCGCCCCCGATCGGCGACGCCATCGTGACCTCCCCCGTGGGTACCGTTTGAGTACGGGATGGGTACAGAATGGCGGTTTCTGGCGGTCACAGAGGGCGACAGTCATTCGTGGCCACTGGCGACACACGAAAACAGCCTCTGACCAGGTACATTACCAGGTGAGAGGCTGGAGGCGACGCCGGGAATCGAACCCGGAAGGCGTCGTGCCGGGTGGTGACCACCAGTGGTCGGAAGTCCTGGTAGACAGCTGTTTCCGGGGGTGCAGCACCCGCCGACGTGACGTCTGATAGCGCTGGGTTGTCAGCAATCTGTGATCACGGTGTGATCACGGCGGCGTCCAGCAGCGGCGGCGTGGCACTGCCAGACGACCCGACCGAGCAGACCGACCTGACCGTCGGCGCCAGCCGTGACCGAGCAGTCCGGCAGCCGTGCGCTGCCAACCGATCAGCCCTTCCTGCGAGTCCGCGCGACCTTGACGACAGCCCCCGCATTCAGCCACTGCGCGGCCGTGTCGTCCTCGGCGACGTCGACC
>JACCUL010000133.1 GCA_013811855.1 Acidimicrobiia bacterium | reverse complement strand
CGTCGACGTCGTGCTGGCGCCGCCCGACGAGCGGGGCCGGATGACCGGCGACGCCGTGCGGGCCACGCTCGCCGAGTCGGGCACCGACGGCGTCTTCGCCATCGTGGCCAGCTTCGGGACGACCAACTCCGGCGCCATCGACGAGCTCGACGCCGTCGCCGACGTGTGCACCGAGCTCGGCGCGTGGATGCACGTCGACGCCGCGTACGGCGGGGCGGCCCTGTGCGCGCCGTCGACGGCGGAGGACCGGCGCGGCTTCGAGCGCGCCGACAGCTTCGGCATCGACCCGCACAAGTGGCTTTTCGCGCCGTACGACTCGGCCGCGCTCGTGTACCGGGCGCCCGAGCTGGCGGCCGCCGCTCACGCCCAGCACGGCGTCTACCTCGACGTCGTCAGCCGCGACGACTGGAACCCGGCCGACTTCGCCTTCCACTTGTCCCGGCGGGCCCGCGGCCTGCCCCTGTGGTTCAGCCTGGCTACCCACGGCACCGATGCGTACACGGAGGCGGTCGAGACGACGCTGACCGTGACGCGGCGGTTCGCCGCCGAGCTCGATCGCCGCGACGGGTTCACGTGCCTGCTCGACCCCCAGTTGTCGGTGGTGCTGTTCCGCGTCGACGGCTGGGACGCCGACCGCTATGCGGCGTGGAGCAAGAGCCGGGCCAAGGCCGGTGTGGCCCTCGTCGTCCCCACCGTGTGGCAGGGCGAACCGTGCTACCGCACGTGCGTCGTCAACCCGCTGACGACCGAGGCGATGTTGAGCTCGATCCTCGACGACATGACCAATTTCGGCGCCCGATAGCGGCCGTCAGACCCTGCAGGGATCGATGCCCTTGGCGCGCAGGATGTGGTCGACCGCCTGATCGAGGCGGGCCAGGGGGAGGCGGCCCTCCGCGACCGCCGTCTCGATCGCCCGAGCGACCTCATCGATGTCCTGCGGGCTCACGAACAGGGCGACGTCGGCGCCCGCGGCGATCGATCGCGCCGCGGCATCGCCGAGTCCGTACCGGCTGACGATGGCTTCCATGCCGAGCGCGTCGCTGAACACGAGCGCGTCGCCGTATCCGAGCTCGCTCCGCAGGAGCCCGCTGATGGCGGCCGGGCTGACACTGGCCGGTGCGCCATCGGTCAGCCCGGGGACATCGAGGTGGCCGACCATCACGCCGACGCCCGACCCGGCGAGCTGCTGGTAGGGAACGAGGTCACGGGCGCGCAAGATGTCGAGCGAGGGCGTCTGCGCCGGTGCGTCGTGCGTGTCGCCCGACGCCGAGCCATGACCGGGAAAGTGCTTGAGGACGGGCAAGATCCCGGCCGACATCCAGCCACGGGCCGTCGCCGCGGCGAACGCCGTGACGATCGCCGGGTCATCCGAGAAGGTTCGATCGCCGATGGGACCGGGGCCGTCGAGCGGAGCGACGTCGGCGACGGGAGCGAAGACGACGTCGATGCCGAGGGCCGCCACGCTCCTGGCGTGCTCGGCGATCAACGCCTCGACCTCCGCCACCGACATCGTGTCCGCCTGCGCGCGGGCCGAGGGGAGCACGCCGAGCGAGCGGAGGCGTTGCACCTCGCCTCCCTCCTCGTCGACGGCGACGAGCAACGGCAACGGACCGGAGGACCTCAGGTCCAACAGCACGGCGGGGTCGCTGCTGTCGGGCCAGGTCATCAGGATCACGCCGCCGACCCGACCCTCCGTCACGGCGGGACGAGCGGCGTCGAGCCCGTCGCCGGAGACGCCAACCATGAGCGTCTGTCCGATCTTCAGGTCCAGCGGCAAAGCGGCGATGCACGCGGCCGGGTCCGGCGGAGAGGTCGTCAACGGAGCGGTCAGGGGTGGCGTCGTCGACGGCGCGGTTGACGTCGGCGCCTCGGTGGTCGTCGCCGCCTCGGTGCTCGTTCCCACCTCGGTGCTGATCGCCCCAGTTGTCGTGGTCAGGGTGCTCGCCGTTGTCAGCGCCGTCGACTCCAGGTCGGTCGGTGGCGCAGCGGCGGTGGGAGCGACCGACGACGTCCGTTCCCTGGCGAGCCGGCGCAACCAGCGGCGAACAGCGTGAGCACTGCGATCAGGCGGCGTCCGACGGTCACTCCTGCAGTTTCGTGGTTTCCTCGATCGATCGACCGTCGGCAACGCTGTAACGGTGGCGCGCGCGACGGACTGAGCCGGTCCTGTGCTCCGTTTTTGGGTGCGTTCCGTCTCGGAATCGAGACGTTCAGCGCGCCCAGAAGCGGGGATGAGACGAATCGCACCCAGATGGGTCGGCGGCAAGCGGCGCTCGATCCGCGCCCACCTCGCCGTCGTCGACCAGCTTGCGGAGGTGGGCCAGAACGGACCGCGCCGCCGGTTTGTGGAGCTCCGCGGCGACGTCGGCGTAGAGCACGGCGACGATCTCGGGGATCGTGGTCAGGCCCGAACGCACGGCGTCGAGGACCTCTCGCTCGCGCTCCAGCCGATGGTCGATGAGCGTGCCGACGTAGCGCTGCGGCTCGTCGATCGACGGGCCGTGGGTCGGCCAGTACGTCCGGTCGTCGCGCCCGGCCACCTTGCGGAGCGAGGCGATGTAGGCGGCCATGTCGCCATCGGGTGGTGAGACGACGGTCGTGCTCCAGCCCATGACGTGGTCGCCGGAGAACAGCACGGCCTCCTCCGTGAGCGCATAGCACGTGTGGTTGGACGTGTGGCCGGGCGTGTGCACGGCCGACAGCGTCCAACCGGGTCCCGTGGCGGCGACATCACCGTCGGCGACACGCACGACGGGGTCGAAGGCCAGGTCGAGCGACTCCTCGATCGGCGCATCGCTCGGCGATCCGTCGTCCAGCTCGTCGGGTTCGGAGGGCGGATGCGGGCCGAACGCGATCGTCGGCGCGCCGGTCTCGGCGGCGAGCCGCGCGGCCAGCGGGGAGTGGT
>JACCUL010000116.1 GCA_013811855.1 Acidimicrobiia bacterium | reverse complement strand
GACCGAGCGATGGCGGCCAGCTCCGCCGTCTCGAAGCCGCACGCGCTCGTGGCGGCGGCGCTCGTGGCCCGACGCACGGGCGACATGGCGACCGCCGAGCAGCACTGCCGCGACGCGCTCGATCGGGCCCGCACGCAGCAGGACCGACCGGCGATCGCCGAGGCACTCCTCGAACTTGCGGCGCTGCAGGTGCCACCCGACGCCAGCATCGCCGGCGAAGCCCTGCGCCTGTGGGAGGACCTCGGTAACCCGATCGGTGCGGCGCGGGCCTCGCTCCTGCTGGCGACCGGCGCCGAGGGGCCGGAGCGACAGCGCCTGCTGGCGACGGCCGAACGCCAGCTGTACGACGCCGGCGCCTGGGTGCACCTCCCCGAGGTGCGCCGCCTGCGATCGGCCGCCGGTCACCACGGCGTGGCCATCTCGACGCTCGGCGGTTTCCGCGTCGTCCGCGACGGCGTCACCGTCGAGGTCGGCGATTGGGGGTCGCGCAAAGCTCGTGACCTTCTGAAGCTGCTCGTGGCCCGACGCGGGGCGCCGGTCGTGCGCGACGAGGCCGCCGAGCTGCTGTGGCCCGGCGAGCCGGACCGGTCGTCGCGCCGCCTGTCGGTGCTGCTCAGCACGATCCGCAACGTGCTCGATCCGGGCAAGTCGGTCGGTGCCGACCATTACGTCGCCGCCGATCACGACTCGATGTGGTTGGTGCGCGAGCACGTCGAGGTCGACGTCGAGCAGTTCCTCGGCGAGGCGGCCGAGGGGCGCCGGCTGCTGGCCACGGACGGCAGCCGGGGCGAGCGCCTGCTCAACGCCGCCGCGGCGCGCTACCTCGGTGACTTCTGCGCCGACGACCCGTACGTCGACTGGGCGGCCGGCGTGCGCCAGCTCGCCCGGCACACGTTCGTCGACACGGCTGGACTGCTGGCCACGCTCGCCGACGGGCGTCAGGACCACGCCGAGGCGATCCGCCACCGGCTGCGTGTCCTGGACGTCGACCCGTTCGACGAGCCGGCCCACCTCGGCGTCGTCGCGTCGCTGATCGCCCAGCGCCGCCACGGCGAGGCCCGGCGGGCCTACCGCGCCTACTGCGATCGCCTGGCCGAGCTCGACCTCGACGCCGCCCCGTTCCCCCCGCCTGAACCGGGTCCGCGGTCGCCGACCGCGTTTGTGCACGAACCGGCCACCACGCGACCTCCAGTGAACAAGCGCGTTCGAAACCTGGTCCGAACGCCGTCCGAACACGGCGGCGGATGCTCGGCGGATGGTGATGAAGAGGGATCGCACCAGGACCCGTTCGACGCACGGCCGGCTCGAGGCCTACGGGCTCGGCGCTCGACCGCTGCCCATCGACGCGTCTGTGGTACCGGCCGCCGACCTGCGCGATGACCGCCTCGACGCCGGCGTGTTGAGCGGTGGCCCGACGGCGTGGAACGGCGCCGTGGACTACCTCCGCCATCACGCCACGGTGTGCGGCGACGACCGCGAGCAGGTCGTCGAGACGATCAAGCCGTTCGACCGCCGCCGCGGGGCCGACCACGCCGAACTGGACGCCGTGCTGGCTGCGCTCGACGACGGGCGACCCGTGGCCTTCTACGGGTGGTGGCCGGATGCCGAGCTGGCGTCGACCACCGACACGCTCGGCGTCGACGCCATCGACGTCCCGCCGCCGGACCGCAAGGGCACCGGCCTGGTCGACGGCCACGCCGTTGTCATCGTCGGCTACGCCCGCCACGCCGCCTTCCCCGGCGGCGGCTACCTGATCGTGCGTAACTCGTGGGAGGGCTGGGGCCACGACGGTCACGGCTACCTGCCCTTCACGTTCGTGCGGGCGTACGCCACCGAGCTCTGCCGGCTGCGGGCGGGCGGACAGGTGGGAACCGGGCCGGTGGGCCCGCACGACGTGCACTGTCGAGTCGCCCCGTCGCAGACCGCTCTCAAGGCGGATGTGTCGGCCCAGGCCCGCTGCGCCGATCCCCGCTCGTCCCTGACGCACCTGTTCTTCTCCGAGACGCCGCTGGAGTTGGCCCGAGCCCGGGCCATCTGCTCCTCCTGCCCGGTCCGCGGCGCCTGCCTGAACCTCGCGCTGGCCCGCCGCGAGCCCTACGGCGTGTGGGGCGGCGAGTTCCTCGTCGACGGCGTGATCGTGGCCGACAAGCGGGGTCGGGGCCGACCGCCGAAGGTCGCCCGCCCCCGGCTCGTCGTCGACGAGATCACCGGCGTCCCGATCGTGGCGTGAGACTGCACACCCGTAGGGTGCGCCCCCGATGGTCCGACCGCTCGACGGGGTGCGCGTGCTCGACTTCACCCGCGTGCTGGCGGGTCCGCACGCCACGCGGATGCTGGCCGACCTCGGCGCCGAGGTCATCAAGGTGGAGCCGCCGACCGGCGACCTGACCCGCTTCGCGACGCCGAGATCAGGATCGATGGCGACGTACTTCGTCCAGCAGAACGTCGGCAAACGCAACGTCAGCATCGACCTGGCCAACTCGCGCGGCGTCGAGCTGGCGCTGGCCCTCGCTGACCACTGCGACGTGCTGATCGAGAACTATCGCCCTGGAGTGATGGACCGCCTCGGGCTCGGCCCGCCCGTCACGACGGCCCGCAACCTGCGCCTCGTGCACGTGTCGATCAGCGGCTACGGCGCGACCGGACCGTGGGTCGGGCGGAGGGCGTACGCGCCGGTCGTCGCCGCCGAGAGCGGTGTGACGAAACGGCAGGGCGAGGCCCGTGACACCGGTGCCGGACCGGTCTACGCGAACGACCCTTTCAGCCACGCCGACGTGTACACCGGGGTGGAAGCGGCCGCCGCCACGCTCGCCGCGCTCGTCCAGCGCGAGCACACCGGTCAGGGGCAGTGGATCGACGTGTCGATGGCCGAGACGATGCTCTACGTCAACGAGCACCTCCACGACGAGCTCTACGACGGGCCTGACGACCCGCAGTGGATCCGCAGTTTCGGCACCGCCGACTACCTGGCCTTCACGCTGGCCGACGGTGACGTCGTCGTCGTCAGCGGGCACCCGGCGGAGCGGGGCACGTTCGAGCTGTTCGCGGCGGCGCTCGATCGGCCCGATCTCGTCGCCGACGAGCGCTTCGTCGACGTCGCCGGCCGACGCGCCCACTGGCACGAGCTGCGGGCCGCGTTCCTCGAGGCGGCGACGGC
>JACCUL010000107.1 GCA_013811855.1 Acidimicrobiia bacterium | reverse complement strand
CTCGCGGGCGGCGGCCACCCAGTAGGCCAGACCGCCGCGGTCGACGCCGAGCTGGGCCGAGGCGGTGGCGTCGTCCAGCCCGTCGCACCACTGCTCGACGTCGGCCGCGCCGTCGGCGTCGTCGACGCGACCACCGGGATACACGTACATGCCAGCGGCGAACGCCGCCCGCGCCGTGCGGCGCAGCAACAGCACCTCGATTCCCCCGGCCGATGCGTCACGCACGAGCACCACGGTGGCGGCGGGCAAGGCCGGAACCTCAGCGGTCATCGGCCATCCGCACCGACGTCGTCGGCGGCGAGCCGTGCCGGCGTCCGGCCACGTACAGCGCGGCGGCCCCGACAACGGCAACGAGCGCCAGCCCGACGATCTCCCAGTGGTCGTTGAGCCGGACCGTCACCCAGCTCTGCAGTCGCTCGACCGCAGCCGTGACCGAGTCGGTGTCGCCCCGGACATCGACGACGACGAAGTAGTAGAGGAGGTAGATGCCGGCGACGACGACGAGCGCGGCGGCGACGAGTTGGACGTGGCGCATGACGGAGCGCAACGTGCGCACGAGGGCGTGGTTGGCCACGGCCAACGTGATGGTGAGCGCGATGACCAACAGGCTCATCCCGGCCGCGTAAGCGGCCCCGTTGACGACGCCGGCGCCCACGCCGTCACGTTCGCCGGCGGAGAACACCGTCGACAGGAACAACGGCAACGTGCACCCGAGCGACGCCACCGCGTAGGCGATCCCGTACACGAACATCGAGCGCACGGTGCGGTCCCGGCCGGCGGTGCCCATCTGCGGCGTGGCGAACGGCAGGCGGTACCCGAACAGCATGGCGACGCCGAACACGACGAACGCCATCCCGATCACGGCGTTGGCGTACTTCGAGTTGCGCTCGATCCAGCGGGTGAGGAACGTGCTGATCGTCCCGGCGGTCACGAACACGGCCACGAACCCGGCCGAGACGGCGGAAGCCACAGCCAGCGCTCGGCGCACGGAGGCCCGCGACGAGCCACCACCGCCGACACGGTCGGCCTCGAGGCCGAGGAAGAACATGAGATACGTCGGCAGCAGCACGAAGCCGCACGGGTTGACGGCGGCGACGAGGCCACGGAGAAACGACAGCCCGACGTTCACCGCCGCGCCATCCGGTGTGTCATCCGATGCCCCACAGTTCGCGGAGCTTCGCACGCAGGGCCGCGGCGTCGAGCGCGCCGGACCGGCCGCGGATCCGTCCATCGGCGTCGACGAACACGGTGGTCGGGAACGCGGCGACGGCGAGCTGGTCGGTCAACACGGCACCGGGATCGCGCAGCAGCTCGTACGTCACGCCCCGGGCGGCGGCGAACGCCACCATCGCCTCGGCCGTGTCGCCGTCGTACGGGTCGACGCCGACGAAGCGCACCTGGTCGCCGAGCTCGTCGTCGACGAGCGCGAACGCGCCGAGCTCGCGGGAGCACGGCGGGCACGTCGTGTACCAGAGGTTGACGACCATCGGCCGGTCGCCGTCGGGGGCGAAGCCGATCTCCGTGCCGGTCGCATCGACGAGCGTGGTGACCGGCAACCGCTCGATCGTCAGCGGTGGGTTGGTGGCATCACCCGGCGCGGCGTAGGCACCGGGCTCGTCGAGCACGGCGTCGACCCCATCGTCGTCACCGAACGGGCGGGGCCAGATGACCGCGGCGACGCCGGCGATCAGGACGACGCCGGCGGCGATCAGCGCCACGAGACGTCCGCGACCGGCCACCGGTCGGAGTGTACGGCGGACCCGCCCGGGGATCGGGGGGCGATCCCCGGGCGGTACCCGGGGGTCGCGACGGACCCCCGGGCGTCGCCCCAAGTAACGGCCTCAGGCCGGGATGCCCACGACGCCGAGCTCGTCGACGACGAGCGCGGGGCGGGGGTGCTTGGGAGGGCGGCCGCAGGGCCGCTTGGTGCTGACGATCCGGCCCTGGAGCAACAGCTCGCCGCCCCACACACCCCACGGCTCGACGCGCTCGATCGCGTCACGCAGGCATGAGGCGCGCAGCGGGCACTTGCCGCAGATCGCCTTGGCCCGCGCGATGTCGATGATGTCGTCGGAGAAGAACAGAGGCGTGAGCGTGCCGTGGCCGTCGGCGCAGCGCGGGGCGCGGGCGCTGACGGCGTTGCTACTGGGCTCGATGTCGGGATTTGGCAGGTCGGCGATGGCATGCATGTCGATTCCGTCGTTTCGTGTCGTGTGCTGTCTGATGGTGAGGGGGCTTCGGTGCCTGGTCGGGTCAGAGGTCGGGGTCGGAACCGAGTTCCGAAAAGCGAGAAAGGCCGCCGGGGGAACCCCGGCGGCC
>JACCUL010000097.1 GCA_013811855.1 Acidimicrobiia bacterium | reverse complement strand
GACCAGTGGCGCCTCGGCCGCGGCACCGTGGTCGAGCCCGGCCCAGGCGCGTCAGCCGCTGACGACGTCCGCGCCGCCTACGCCACGCTCCGCGACGCGCGCTGACTCCGTGGCGTTCAGGTGCGCTGGGCCTCGGCGGGGACCATCTCGAGGGCCAGGCTGTTCATGCAGTAGCGCATGCCGGTCGGCTGCGGCCCGTCGCGGAACACGTGGCCGAGGTGCGAGCCGCAGCGGCGGCAGCGGACCTCGGTGCGGGTCATGCCGAGGGCACGGTCCTCGACGAGCTCCACGGCCTCGGCCACCTTGGGCTCGTAGAAGCTCGGCCAGCCGCTGCCCGACTCGAACTTCGTCGCCGAGTCGAACAGCTCGGCCCCACACGCCGCGCACGTGAACGTGCCGTCCCCGTGGCTGTCGAGCAGCTCGCCGCTCCACGGCCGCTCGGTGCCGGCCCGGCGCAGCACCTGGAACCTCTCGGCTCCCAGCAGTTCACGCCATTCCTCGTCGGTGCGTTCGATCTCGGGCATGGACTTCAACGTACCCGCGCGTCCGCCGGCACCAACGCGGCATCGGGCACGCCGTCGAGCCGGCGGATGACCTCGAAGTAGAGCGTGAACACGAGGGCGGCCAGAGGAGGCTCCGAGCTGCGCACGAACCACTGGCCGAACGCGTTGTCGAACCAGCTGCGGGCGGCGCCCTGGCCGATCCAGACGAAGAAGAGCATTATGGCGATCCACATGGCGAGGATCGCCCACCGCCGCCTGGAGCGCAGCGGTCCCGGGGTCGCCCGCAACGGGTCGCCACCGGTCAGCGACAGGACGACGTCGAAGTACAGCGAGACGAAGAACGCGAGTGCGAAGGCTTCGGCCTGAAAGTCGAGTGTGCTCGATGCGTCGGTACCGAGAAGGTTCTTGACCGGCTCTTGGAAGATGGCGACGTTCACCCCGAGCACGACGAGCATGAACGCCATGCGCCACCACCCCGACACGAGGCGAGGCGCCTGATCGCGCAACGGCCGCCAGAGCCCTCGCGACCAGTCGAAGTAGACGGACAGGATGAGAAATCCGAGGCCGACGTCGCGCAAGGTCGCGATCCGCTGGGGCAGCCGGCTGCCGAAGACCGTCTTCCACAGCGGGCCGAACAGGCAGATCGTCACGACGAACAGGAACCCGTACCAGATGACGTGGCGGGCCAGCGGGCCCGGCCCGGCGGTGCTGTTCGAGACCAGCTCCACGCCGTTGCGCCGGCGGCGGGTGGCCACGAGGTCCCAGAACAGCGGCACGAAGACAGCGACGACGTAGACCTCGTTGGCCCTCCAGAACCAGCGCGACGTCGGCACCCCGACGAGATCCTCGAAGAGCTGCTGGTGGACGACGACGTGCCAGACAGCCAGTACGACGTAGTACGCGATCGAGAAGCGCCAGCGCGCCCTCGCCGCGTCCGTCACGGCGTTGGTGCCGGCACCACCGGCATGCGACACAACCTGCTCCCTCATCATCCCTTCGACCTCGAGGTCCATCCGTTCCGATCGAGCACGCTCATCGCCGCCCGGACGCCCCGCACGGCTCTCTCCTCGACGCGGAAGCGTGACGATAGTACCGCCCGACCTGGCCACCTGTCGGGATTCACGGGCTCGACGCGGGGCGCTGAGCTGACGTCACGCCCCACCGACGACCGCCGTCGTGACCGCGCCGACGCGACGGGGGCCGCGAGCCGGGCGCGCGCCAGCGGCAACGGCGATGTCATGCCGGCGACCCCACGGCGCAAAAAGAGTCGCCAGGCGGGCGCTACGTACGCGATGAGCGAAGAAGACCCGGAGCCGCGCGGGGCGGGCGAACGCGTCCGGGGATGTGTATCATGATGACATGCGGCGTATACAGCTGTTCATGGACGAGGCGCTCGACGATCAGCTCGAACGAGAGGCGGCGGCGACCGGAACCTCGAAGGCGGCCATCGTTCGTCAATGTGTGGCTCGCCGGTACGCCGGCGAGCGGACAGACGTCGACCCGCTCGGGAAGCTGATCGGTGCCTTCGACGGACCGGCGACCGACGACATCGATGAGGCGATCTACGGCTGATGCGCTTCCTCGACACGAGCTTCGTGATCGCGCTCCTGCGACGGAACGAACGGCACCACGAGGCGGCGGCCGAGATCTGGCACGGCAACGAACACCAGCTGCTCGTGACACACGGGGTGCTCGGAGAGATCTGGACCCTGATGCGGCGACGCGAGCACCACGGCGCCGCCGCCGCGGCGATCGACGGCGTCACCGGGTCGTCGAAGGTGATCGTCGTCGACACGGACGCGGACGTACACGACGCGGCGTGGCGTTGGCTCCGTCGTCGTGACGATGGCGTCTACAGCTTCGTCGACGCGGTCAGCTTCGAGCTGATGCGTCGCCGTCGCCTCCGAGAGGCGCTGGCGTTCGACGACGACTTCACCCGCGCCGGCTTCGTCGAGGTGCGCGCCGGCTGAGCGACCTCAGTGGTCGCCGAACAAACTTCGATTCGGGTCACTCCGGGGTGGTGTAGGCGGCGGTGATCCCGCCGTCGATCAGCAGGGACTGGCCGGTCATGAACGACGACTCGTCGGAGGCCAGGAACAGGGCGCCTCTGGCGATCTCGATCGGCTCGCCGAAACGGCCCATCGGGATGTGCACCAGCCGCCGCTGCGACGGGCGTCGTCGGAGAGGAACGTGGCGAGCAGGGGCGTCAGCACCGGTCCGGGGCACAGCGCGTTGGCGCGGATGCCGCGCCGGGCGTAGATGACGGCGATCTCCCTCGTCATCGAGAGCACGGCGCCCTTCGACGCCGTATAGGCGATCTGCGGAGTCGCCGCGCCGATGTGGGCGACGAACGAGGCCACGTTGACGATGCTGCGCCACCCGATCCGAGCATCGCCGGGATGCCGTGACGGCAACACCGAGCGACACCCATCACGTTGATGTCGAGCACGCGCCTCCATGTGTCGTCGCCCGTGTTCTCGGGACCGTCGTCGGCGGGTGGCGAGATCCCGGCGTTGTTGTAGAGGACGTGCAACCCGCCGAACGTGTCGACGGTGCGCTGGACGGCGATCGCCACGCTGTCGTCGTCGCCGACGTCGGTGGCCACGTACGTCGCCTCGCCCCCGGCACCGGCGATGGCGTCGACGACGTCGCGCCCGTCGGACAGGTCGGCGATCACGACGCGGGCGCCCTCGGCCGCGAACAGCTCGGCCGCCACCCGCCCCAGCCCGCCGGCCGCGCCGGTGATCAACGCGACCTTGCCGGCCAGCCTGTCCATCCGACGTCCCCTCGACGCGGCAGACGCTCAGCTCTTGCGGCCGCTGGCGGTCAGCGGCAGCAGGATCCACAGCGCGATCATCGCCACCATGACCGGGGCCGCCAGCGTCCAGGCCGTCGCCGTGTCGAAGATGAAGCGGGTCACGCACCACAGGCCGGCGAGGACGGCCACCGCCAGCAGGCAGATGCCGATGACCTGCATGCGGGCACCCCACGCCAACCGGCTGGCGCGCTCGGTGCGATCGCCGATGCGGTGGTGGGCCGTCGGCGTCAGCAGGCACACGGTCGAGAGCAGCGCGGCGAGCAGCGACGTCGCCCACGCCCGGCGACCGAGCGTGTCGAGGTCGGCGAAGCCCTCGGCGAACGGCACCGTGAGCAAGAACCCCAGCAGCACCTGGACGCCGGGCAGGAGCACCCGCATCTCCTGCAGGAGCGTGTCGTAGCGCTGGCGCAGCTCCTCGCTGTCGGCGCTGTCGTCGAGCTCCTCGGCGTCGCGTTCGTGGGTCCGGTCGTCGAGCACGGCCACAATCATGCTCGATCGAGTCGCCTCCTCGTCACCGTCTGTTCACCGTGACGTCACCGGGTGTTCACTCCGTCCTGACCAAACCGGTCGGCGAACGAGCAATCGCGTCAGGCGGCCCCAAGGGTGCGCGTGAACCCGAGCGGGACGAGCACGTCCTCGGCGGCCAGGTCGGCGACGGACGAGCGGCCGAGGCCGAGCAGCGTGGAGTCGATGCCGTTGCGCACGATGTCCAGCACGTTCTCGACGCCGGCCTGACCGTTGGCGGCAAGGCCCCACAGACTTGCCCGCCCGAGCATCACCGCTCGGGCCCCGAGCGCGACCGCCTTGACGACGTCGCTGCCTCGCCGGACGCCGCCGTCGAGCAGGATCTCGACCTGGTCACCGACCGCGTCGGCGATCGCCGGCAGGGCGCGGATCGGCGCCGGGGTGCCGTCGAGGTTGTTGCCCCCGTGGTTGGACACCGAGATCGCCGACACCCCAGCCTGCACCGCCGCCTTGGCGTCGTCGACGCGCATCACGCCCTTGAGCATGAACGGCCCGTCCCACTCGGCCCGCAACCACGCCACGTCCTCCCACGACGGCGGCGGCGTCTGCATCCACTCGCCGTACGCCCCGAAGAACGTCGGCGCCGACCCGTCGGGCGACCTCAGGTTCGGCGTCGTCAGATCCGGGAGCCGGCCGGACCGGGCGAACGCCCACAGCCAGCGCGGCCGGACCACCACCTGCGGCGCGAAACGCACCGCCGTGCGCACGTCGATCCGATCGGGGATCAGCGGGCTGCCCCAGTCCCGGCTGTGGGAGAAAGACCAGTCGAGTGTCACGATCAGGCCCACGGCGCCGGCCCGCCGCGCCCGCGCCAACCGCTGGCGCATCTGGTCGCGGGTTCCCGACCAATACACCTGGAACAGCAGCTTCGGGTTGGCGGCGATGACGTCCTCGATCGACCGGCTGGCGAACGAGCTCAACCCGATGATCGTGCCGCGAGCCGCCGCGGCGCGGGCCATTGCGACCTCGCCCTCGGGGTGGACCGCCTGGACCCCGGTCGGCGAGATGATCACCGGCATGGCGATCGACTGGCCCATGACGGTCGTCGCCAGGTCGCGCGTCGCCGCCAGCCCGGCCACGTGCGGAGCGAGCCCGAGCTCGGCGAACGCCGCAACGTTGTCGGTCATCGTCGTGCCGCGCTCCGATCCGGCGATCAGGGCCCGGTACACCGAGCTCGGCAACCGTCGCGCCGCCCGCCGCTGCGCCTCGGCGACCGACTCGAACCAGGCGTTGGCCATCCCACGATCCTCGCGTACGACGAGTCGCCGGCGGGATCCGGTCATCGGTCATGCTGGGACGGTGCACCCCGACGCCGATCCCGACCGCCGCCCGAGCACGACCGCCGAGCGCTGGCGCCGCCTCGCCGCCGAGTTGACCCGCCGGATCGAGGGGGTGCCGCCCGACGGCTGGGAGCGGCCGGCGCCGTGCGAGGGTTGGGTGGCGCGCGACGTGGTCCGCCACCTCGTCGAGTGGATGCCGAGCCTGTACTTCGGCAGCATCGGGCGGGACGTCCCGGGCGTGCCGAGCGTCGACGTCGATCCGGTCGCCGCGTGGTCGGCCGTCGACGACGCCATCCAGGCCGCGCTCGACGACCCGGCCACGGCGCAGCTGGCCACCGAGACGCGGGCCGGTTCGATGACCTTCGACGCGCTGGTCGAGATGACCGGCTTGATGGATCTGCTCGTCCACACGTGGGACCTGGCTCGGGCGACCGGGCAGGACGAGACGCTCGACAGGGTCGAGGTCGGCAACTTCCTGCCGGGCCTCGAGCAGTGGGGCGAGGCGATGGTCGCCAGCGGTCACTTCGGCCCGCCCACCCCGGCCGCCGACCACGCCGACGAGCAGACCCGCCTGCTGGCCTTCACGGGCCGGCGCCCCTGACGATGAATCGTGCCCACGAGCTCGGCCCGACGATGGAGGACTTCACCGTCGGCGCGACGATCCCGTCGCTGCCACCACTCACCCTGACGGCGGCCGACAACGCGCTGTACCGCGCCATCACCGGCGACCAGCACCGCTTCAGCGCCGACGTCCCGGCCTACCGCGCCGCGGGCGGGTCGGGCGAGCTGGCCAACCAGGGACTGGTCATGCAGGTCTCGATCGGCCAGACCACCAACGCCACCCGCCGGGCGATCGCCAACCTCTACTACCGGGACGTGCGGGTCCTCCGCCCCGTCGAGCTGGGTCAGACGCTCTCCACGACGACGACGGTGCTCGGCCTGCGGGACTCGTCACCCAAGGGCGGCCAGCACCGCGGCAAGGTCTGGCTGGGCGTCCGGACGGTCAGCGAGGACGGCCCTGTCGCGCAGTACGAACGCTGCGCGCTGATCCCGGCCCGCTCCGGCCCGCTCGGCCACGCCGACGACATCCCGGGCCCGTCCGACCCGACGCCGCTCGCCGAGCTCATCGATCTCGTGCCGGCGTGGGACCTCTCGGGTCTCCCGCCGCTCGATTGGCCCGTCGGTGAGACCCGCGCCGATCCCCTCCGTGACCACGTCGACTTGGCCACGCCACTGGCCCGGATGACCTTCAACCAGGCCGCCGTCCACCGTGACCACACCACGACGGCGAACGGCCGGCGGCTCGTCTACGGCGGTCACATCCAGGCGCTGGCCCAGGCCTCGCTCACCCGCCTCGTCCCCGGCCTGGCGACGATCGTCGCCTGGGACGGCTGCGACCACCTCGGTCCCGCGTTCGAGGGCGACCTGCTGTCGCTCCGCCACACGCTCATCGACGCGACACCCGCCCCGACCGGCCGGCTGGTCCGCTTCGAGGTCGTCGGCGCCGCCGTGACGGACGACGGCTCCGGGCACGACCTGCTGCGCTGGACGCCCGTCGCGCTGCTGCCCGCCTGACAGTGAGCCGCTGGTGAGCTCAGACCCGGATATTTCGGTTCGCGCTGGTCGCCGGGGTCTGATTGACGCGGCAGATGCCCCGCCACCTGGGACGATGTTGTTGGCGACAACAGAGCCGTTCCAGTTGAAGGAGCACCTGTCGGGTGAACACTACTGCGACCTTGTTCGATGTTGGAGAGATCATCGTCGGTCCCCGTCGGGCATCGGCGGCGGTGACGCCGACGGTGACCGATGAGGAGGTCACCGGTGTCGCGGGCGCTGCTCTGTGGGGGCCGTTGCTGGACCGCTTGAACGTTGTCGATGTCGCCGATCGGCGCGGGCTGCGCCCGATCGGGCCCGGCGGATACAGCGGTGGCGAGTGCTATCGGGCTCTGGTCGAGGTGCTGCTCGCCGGCGGCGACTTCTTGTCTGATCGGTCATTGCTGGACGGGGCGACGCAACGGCTGCGCGGAGCCCATCGGTTGCCGTCGCACACAACGTTGTGGCGGTTCTGCGCCGGGGCCGATCTGGGCCGAGCCCAGAAGGCCGCCGCGATCAACCGGACCATGCTGGAGCGGGCGTGGGCGATGGGTGCCGGGCCAACGGGCGGACTGGTGACCATCGACCCCGACGCCACGCTGGTCGACACCTACGGACCGGGCAAGGAAGGCTCCACGTTCACCTACCGGGGCGAGACCGGGCTATCACCGTTGATCGGCGTGTGCGGCGAGACCGGCGACGTGCTCGCGGTGCGCGCCCGCGGCGGCAACGCCCATCCGGGCCGGGCACTGGGCGGGTTCATCCGCGAGTGCGCCGCGGCGATCCCCGCCGCTGTGCGCGAGACGTCGAACCTGTGGGTGCGGGTCGACTCGGCCGGCTACCAACACCAAGTGTTCGCCGCCGCCGACGCGCTCGGAGCGGTGTTCACGGTGTCGGCACCGAACAAGTCCACCGTCCGAGCTGCGGTGATGGCGTTGGCCGCCAACCCTCACACGGTGTGGCGGGCGGCGCTCAACGCCGAAGCCGGACGAGGCTCGCAGATCGCCGAGACAACCGTCGACTTCGGGGGACGGCTCAAGTCGACCCGGCGGACGTTGCGCCTGATCGTGCGACGCCAACCGACTGCCGCCGGTGATCAGTTGTCCTTCGACGATCTCGACGGCTGGCGGTTCCACGCCGTGGCCACCAACCTGCCGGCATTGTTCGCTCCCGCCGAGATGGTCGAAGCCCATCACCGCCGGCGCGGCGGCATCCCCGAAGACACCATCCGCCAGCTGAAAGAAGATTTCGGGCTCGACCACGCCCCGCTGCAGAACTTCTTCGGCAACTGGCTGTGGTGGCGCACCGCCGCGTTGGCCCACAACGTCGCCGGCTGGCTGCGCCGACTCGCCCTGCCCCGCGAGTTCCGTCGCTGCCGCGGCAAACGACTCCGCCTGGCGTTCTTCAACGTCGCCGCCCGCGTCGTCACCCACGCCCGCCAACTCTGGCTTCGCCTGCCCCGCAGCCACGCCTGGGCCGACGCCTTCATCGAAGCCCTGACCCGCATCCGGCGGCTCCCCGCCTACGCCTGAACCGGACAGGCACCCACGGCGGCAACCGGCACCCCAACCGACCGGCGGTTGCTTCAACACGCCCCCCACCGAGCACACCGACCAACCGAACCCGGCCCCCCACCGCCAACACCCAGATCACACGCGATCGAGCGCCTCCGGCAACCGGCCTGCAATATCCGGGTCAGAGATTGACTGGTATGCTGGCATACTTGCAGCGCACCACCGTGAAACTTTCTGACGAGCTCGATGCCCGGCTTCGCCACGAGGCGGAGCGACGCGGCACCACGGTGTCCGAGCTGACCCGCGAG
>JACCUL010000095.1 GCA_013811855.1 Acidimicrobiia bacterium | reverse complement strand
GCCAGCCCAGCGGCGACGGCCGCAGCCGTACCGCCGGACGAGCCGCCCGGTGTGCGCGTCAGGTCCCACGGGTTGCGCGTGATCCCCGTCAGCGGCGAGTTCGTCTCGCCCTTGCAGCCGAACTCGGGCGTCGTCGTCTTGCCGATGAGGACGGCACCGGCCTCGCGCAGCCGGGCCGTCGCCGGCGCGTCCACGGTCCACGGCTGGTCCGGGTCGACCGTGCAGCTGCCGCGACGGGTCGGCCACCCCGCCGTCAGCACGAGATCCTTGATCGAGGTCGGCACGCCGTCCAGTGGCCCGCACGGCGTACCGGTCCGCCAGCGAACCGCGCTCGCCTCGGCCGCGACCAGCGCGGCATCGGCGTCGACGAGGCAGAACGCATTGATCGTCGGATCGACGACCTCGAGGCGCGACAGCACCGCCCGTACCGCCTCGACGGGCGATGCCGTCCCGGTGCGATAGAGCTCGAGCAGCTCGGTCGCGGTGGCTTGGGTGAGGTCCGAGACATGGTCCATCGCCGGATGATCGCGTCTACCGTCCAGGCGTGCCGATCGTCGACTGGGGAGAGCGCCAGCGCGTGCTCACGGACGCCGTGAGCCTGCTCGTCGGCGACGCCGCCGGGGCCTACCCGTCCGGGAACTCCGTCCTGGTCCGCGGCCGCAGCGAGACCGTCCTCATCGACCCGTCGATCAGCGTCGTCGCCGCCGGCGGCGCGCCGACCGCGATCGACGCCGTCGTCAACAGCCACAGCCACGAGGACCACATGGCTGGCAACGGACTGTTCGCCGATGCCCGGGTGCACGCCCACGAAGCCGACCGACCCGGTGTCGTCAGCCTCGATGGCCTGCTCGACGTCTACGGCTACCCGCAGCCGATGCGCGACGAGTTCCGGCGGCTCGTCGTCGAGGAGTTCTCGTACACCCCGCGACCCGACGCGATCGGGTTCACCGACGGCCATGTCTTCGACCTCGGCGGCGTCACCGTCGAGGCCGTACACCTGCCCGGCCACACCCGCGGGCACAGCGGCTTCCGGATCACCGGCGGGGTGTTCTTCCTCTCCGACATCGACCTCAGCGGGTTCGGCCCGTACTACGGCGACATGTGGAGCGATCTCGACGACTTCGAGGCCAGCTTGGTTGCCGTGCGCGACGAACAGGCCGATCACTACGTGACGTTCCACCACAAGGGTGTCATCGAGAGCCGCGACGAGTTCGTCCGGCTGCTCGACGACTTCGCCGCCGTGATCCCCCGCCGCCACGAGGCGATGCGGACCTATCTCGCCGAACCGCACTCGCTGGAGGAGATGGCCGCGCGCCGTTTCCTCTACCGCCCCCACGTCGAGTCGCCGAACGTCGTGCCCGCCGAGCTCCGCAGCGCCGAGCTGCACGTCCAACGGATGCTGGCGCGGGGCGAAGCCGCCGAGGTCGAACCCGGCCGCTATCAGGCGGTCGCGGCGTGAGCGACACGACCACCTTCGCCGATCTCGGGTTACGGGCCGAGCTGCTGGCCGCGCTCTCGGCGCTGGGCTACGAGGAGCCGACACCCATCCAGCGCGACGCCATCCCGCCGATGATGGAGGGACGTGACGTGCTCGGCCAGGCGGCGACCGGCACCGGCAAGACGGCGGCCTTCGCGCTCCCGATCCTGCAACGGATCGAGTCCGGCGGCAGCCGGGCCCGACCGATGGCCCTCGTGCTCGTCCCCACTCGGGAGCTGGCCGTTCAGGTGTCCGAGGCGACGTGGCGCTACGGCCGTGAGCTCAGGGCGCGCGTGCTGCCCATCTACGGCGGCCAGCCGATCGGGCGCCAGCTCGGCGCGTTGCGCGACGGCGTCCACGTCGTCGTCGCCACGCCCGGCCGGGCCATCGACCACATCCAGCGCGGCACGCTGGCACTCGGCGACGTGCAGGTGGTTGTGCTCGACGAGGCCGACGAGATGCTCGACATGGGGTTCGCCGAGGACATCGAAGCCATCCTCGACGTCACGCCCGCCGACCGTCAGACGGTCCTCTTCTCGGCGACCCTGCCGCCGCGCATCGCGACGATCGCCAAGCGTCACCTGCGCGAGCCCGTACGCATCACGATCGAGCGGACGACCGGCGGCCCGGACGAGCGACCGCCGCTGGTGCGCCAGCGGGCGTTCATCGTCACGCGGGCGCACAAGTCCGCCGCGCTCGGACGCATCCTCGACGTCGAGGCGCCGGCGGCGGCTCTCGTGTTCTGTCGCACCCGCAACGAGGTCGACCAGTTGACCGAGACGATGAGCGGCCGCGGCTACCGCGCCGAAGCGCTCCACGGCGGCATGAGCCAGGAACAGCGCGACCGCGTGATGGGCCGGCTGCGCGCCGGGACCGCTGAGCTGCTGATCGCCACCGATGTCGCCGCCCGCGGGCTCGACGTGGACGTCCTGACCCACGTCATCAACTACGACGTACCGTCGGACCCGGACGCGTACGTCCACCGCATCGGCCGGGTCGGCCGGGCCGGGCGCGAGGGCGTGGCGATCACGTTGGCCGAGCCGCGCGAGCAACGGCTGCTGGCCAACATCGAGCGGGCGACGTCGTCGGCGATCGCGGTCGAGAAGGTGCCGTCCGTCGCCGAGCTGCGAGCCCGCCAGATCGAGACCACGACCGAGGCCGTGCGCCGCGCGCTGACCTCCGACGACCTGACGCGCTACGGCGCCGTCGTCGACGAGCTGGCCCCCGACGGCGACGTGCGCCGGGTCGCCGAGGCCGCCCTGAAGCGCTTCCACGAGCTGCGCGCCGCCGAGGTCGAGGAGGCCGACATCCCCGAATACGTGCCGCGCGACGACCGGCCCTCGAGGGAGCGGCGCCACACGACGGGCAAGCCCGGCGGCCGGGTCCAGCGCTCGGACGGGCGCAAGACCCGCCTGTTCATCGGGCTCGGCCGCAGCCAGGGCATCCGCCCCGGTGATCTCGTCGGCGCCATCGCCAACGAGTCGGACCTCAGCGGCAAGGACATCGGACCGATCCGGATCACGGAACGGTTTTCCACCGTCGACGTCCCGGAGGCCGCAGCGGACGCCGTGATCGCGGCGATCAAGCAGACGACGATCAAAGGCAAGCGGCCAACGATCCGCCGCGACCGCGATCAGGAGCGTCGCTGAGCACGTGCAGCGGCGTCTTTCAGTGCTCGAAGTGGGCCCGCAGCGCGGCGACCGAGCTGGCGACGTTGCCGGCGTGACGGCCGGGGTAGCCGAGCAGGCGCAGGCCGGACGGGAACCGTGCGGTCGTCAGGTCGAACGTCTCGGTGACGGTGGCCCGGTCGTCGCGGGCCGGGGCCAGCTCCCAGCGCCAGCGATGACCACCGATGTGCGCCCACGCGATCAGGCGGTCCTGCTCGAACTCGACCACCTTGGAGGTGATCCGATACGGCACGAACAGGCTCATCTTCATCCCGAACGTGCTGCCCAGCTCGAGCGGCGAGCCGTCGTTGACCGTGCCGCGCACCGAGCGGTCACCGTTGATGGTGCGATGGTTGGCCGGACGACGGAGGAACTCGAACACCTCGTGGGGTGACGCGTCGACGACTCCCGTGGCCCACGCCCGGTCGTCGTCGTGATCGGAGACCACTCCCGGATGCTCGATTGCCACGTGCGCTCCTCCGGTTCGACCGCCGACTCGCTGATCGATCGTACGCGTCCGTCCTATTCGGGGCGACCGGCGACGGCGAGTCGGGCGCCGAGCGCGATCATGACCACCCCGCCGGCGAGGCCCATCCGCTCCAACCACTCCGGCGATCCGGCCATCGCCCGACGGGCCCCGCCGGCGGCGAGCGCCCACACGCTGTCGCAGACCAGGGCGAGCACGGCGAAGATGCCGCCGAGCACGAGCATCTGCAAACCGGCCGGCCCGGCCTCGCGCTCGACGAACTGCGGCAGGATCGCCCCGAGGAACACGATGGCCTTGGGGTTGGCGATGCCGACGAGGAAGCCTTCGCGCAGGAGATGCCGGCGCGAGCGCGGGGTGGTGGCCGCGTCGAGCACGGCGGCCAGCGCCCGACGCCGGCGGACGGCCTGCGCGCCGAGGTAGACGAGGTACCCGGCACCGGCGAGCTTGAGGATCCAGAAGACGGTCGCCGACCGCTCGACGAGTACGCCGAGTCCGAGCGCCACGGCGACGATGTGCACCGAGAAGCCGGCGGTGTTGCCGACCACCGTCGTCAGCGCGGCCCGCCGGCCGAGCGCCACGCCCCGGCTGACGACGAACAGCACGCTCGGCCCCGGCACGACGATCAACGCCATCGACGCCGCGGCGAAGGCCAGGACGTTCGACAGCGGCGGCATGCGGCGCACGGTAGCCACCGCGCGGACGCGAACTGCTCGTCGCAATCGACCGCTTCCGGCGGGTTCCCATCGACAGAACGCGGGTATCGGCTCCGTCATGACGGACGACCCGGCCGAGGACTACCCGCCCGCGCAGCCGATCGGTATCGACGACCCGAACGTGCTGGAGATCCCCGACGACGTGTCGACGCGCACGCTCCGCGAGCAACCCGAGGAGATGCTCGGCGAACCCGGCGAGGAGATCGGCACCGAGCCCCTGTAGCAGTTCGCTTCACGGATCGAATCGGAACCCGCGGTAGTCGTCGGCGGCGACGTCGTCGCAGATCGTGCGGTAGGTGCCGACGCCGCCGATGTACGGCATGAAGACCCGCGGCTTGCCGGGCACGTTGGCCCCCATGTACCACGAGTTGGCCTGGGGCATCAGCGTCATCCCGGCCACCTCGTCGACGTGGGCGACCCAGAAGTGCTGGGCCTCCTCGGTGGCCTCGATCGTGCGCCGACCATCGGCCTCCATCCGGGCCAGGCAGTCGGCGATCCAGTCGACGTGCTGCTCGATCGACACCATCATGTTGCTGAGCACGGACGGGCTGCCCGGGCCGGTGATGGTGAACAGGTTGGGGAACCCGGCCACGGCGAGGCCGAGGTAGGTCCGTGGCCCGTCGGCCCACCGCTCCCGCAACGACGCCCCCTGGCGGCCCTGGATGTCGATGGCCAGCACGGGCCCGGTCATGGCGTCGAAGCCGGTGGCGAAGATGATGGCGTCGAGCTCGTGCTCGCCTGCCGTCGTCTCGACGCCGGCCTCGGTGATCCGCACGATCGGCGTCTCCCTGAGGTCGACGAGCGACACGTCGGGGCGGTTGAACGTCGCCAGGTAGTCCGTGTCGAGACACGGCCGCTTGGTCCCGAACGGGTGGTCCATCGGCAGCAACCGTTGGGCCACCGCAGGGTCGGCGACGACCTCGCGGATGCGGTCGCGCACGAACTCGGCCGCCGTGTCGTTGGCCGCCTTGTCGAGGTAGAGGTCGGCGTACGTCGACGAGATGCCGAACAGCGTGCCCTCGTCCCACCCGGCCCGGTAGCGCTGCTCCCGCTCGGCCGGCTCGGCGGCCACGGCCAGCTCCTCGGGCGGGGTCATCGGCACGCCGGTGCGCGACATCCGCGCCGCTTGCCGATGCTCGGCGTACCGCGTCTTGAGGGCGGCGACGGTCTCCGGGTCGAGCAGCGCGTTGCGGGCCGGCATCGTGAAGTTTGGGGTGCGCTGGAACACGGTCAGGTGCGCGGCCTGCTCTGCGATCAGCGGGATCGACTGGATGCCCGACGAGCCGGTGCCGATGACGCCGACGCGCAGGCCCGCGAAATCGACACCCTCGTGAGGCCAGCGCCCGGTGTGGTGCCAGCGCCCACCGAACGTCTCCAGCCCCTCGACCTCGGGCGTCTTCGTCGTCGACAGCACGCCGACGGCGAGGATCAGGAACCGGCACGTGACGTCGTCGCCGCGGTCCGTGCTGACCGACCACGTGGCCGCCGTCTCGTCGAACACGGCCGACATCACGCGCGTTTCGAAGTGAATGTCGGCGCGCAGGTCGAAGCGGTCGGCGACGTGCTCGGCGTAGCGCAGGATCTCGGGCTGCGTGGCGTACCGCTCGGTCCAGTCCCACTCCTGCTCCAGCTTGGGGTCGAACGAGTACGAGTAGTCCATGCTCTCGATGTCGCAGCGAGCGCCGGGGTAGCGGTTCCACCACCACGTGCCGCCGACGTCCGCGGCCGCCTCGAAGACGCGGGCCGTCAGGCCGAGCCGGCGCAGGCGATGGAGCATGTACATCCCCGAGAAGCCGGCTCCGACGACCACCGCATCCACCGCATCCACCGTCGGCACGCTACCGACGGCTTTCCGGCCCGGCCGCACCCAAAGCAGGCCAACCGCCGACGCACGACCTACCGTGACGCCATGACCGTCAGCCCGCTGGCCCGACTGTGGTTCGGCGTCACCGCGCTCGTCGTCGCTGTCGGTCTGGCGGTCCAGGTGCCGGTGGCGTGGAGCAACGAGTCCGGCTACTTCGACACCTCGTGGGAGCGGGGACTCAACGTCTTCGTGTTCTTCACCGTGCTGTCCAACATCGCCGTCGGCGTCTCGACGGCGGTGCTGGCCCTCGGCCGGGCCCGTCCCACGAATCCGTTCCGCACGGTCCGGCTGATCGGCGTCGTTGGCATCCTGCTGACGTTCGTCGTGTTCCACCTCGCGCTGAGCGACCTCCAGGACCTCACCGGTCAGGCCGCGGTGGCCGACTTCCTGCTGCACACCGCATCACCACTGCTGTGCGTGTCCGGGTGGCTGCTGTTCGGTCCGCGCGATCAGACCACCTGGCCGGTCGCCGGCTCGTCGCTCGTCTTCCTCGCCGCGTGGGGCCTGTTCACAATGATCCGGGGCGCCATCGTCGAGTGGTACCCGTACCCCTTCATGGACCCGATCGACTCCGGCTACGCCCGCGTGATCGGCAACCTGGTGGTCGTCGGCGGCACGTTCGTGGCCCTGGCCGCCGGCGCGCACGTACTCGATCGACACCTCGCCGGCGGGAGGCCGTCGCGCCCGGAGGCAACGCCCATTCAGGCGTAGCGACGGTCGCCCAGCTCGCCGGCCGGGATGACACCCAGGCGACCGGCCTGGAAGTCCTTCATGGCCTCGATGATCTGCGCCCGCGTGCTCATCACGAACGGGCCGTACTGGATCATCGGCTCGCGCAGCGGACGGCCGCCGAGCAGCAGCACGTCGAGCGCCGGATGCTCACCGCCGGCGGTACCGGCGCGCAGCTGCACGTGGTCGCCCGGCCCGAAGACGACGAGGTCGTCCTGTCCGATCGGATGCCCGGCCGGACCGGCGTGGCCGGACCCCGTCAGCACGAAGGCCATGGCCGAGTAGTCCGGCGTCCACGGCACGGCGAGCTCGGCACCCGGCGCGACCGTGGCGTGCGCGTACGTGATCGGCGTGTACGTCGAACCCGGCCCGGCGTGCCCGTCGACCGAGCCGGCGATCACCCGCAGCAGGGCGCCGCCGTCGTGCGTGGTCAGCAGCGTCAGGTCCGGCGCCGTGATCGCCTGGTACCGGGGAGGGGTCATCTTCAGCTCGCCGGGCAGGTTGACCCACAGCTGCACGGCGTGCATGGCGCCGCCCTGGCGGTACAGGCGCTCGGTCGGCAGCTCGTCGTGGAGGATCCCGGCGCCGGCCGTCATCCACTGCGTGTCGCCCTCGCCGATCACGCCGCCGCCGCCATTGCTGTCGTGGTGGGCGACCTCGCCGTCGAGCACGTACGTGACGGTCTCGAAGCCGCGGTGCGGGTGCCACGGTGCGCCGGCCGACTCACCGGGCCCGTTGACAGACGGGCCGATGTGGTCGAGGAGGATGAACGGGTCGGTGGCGGACCAGCTCACGTTGCCGGGGAACGGTCGGGCGACCGGGAAGCCGGCGCCCTCGAGGGCGTGGTGCGACCCGGCGACGGTGGCGACCGGTCGGGCGACGGACGTGGCGGCTGGACCGGTGATGCGGGGCAGGACGAGCGGGTCGGTGACGGTCAGGGCGGGCATCGTGGACCTCCGAGTGGTACTTGCGATCTCAACCTATTCAACTCGTTCGTATTCCCGTTCGTCGTCTCGAGGGAGGCGCCCCACTGCCTTTCGGCCCCAGCGCGCGTAGCGTCGGCCGCCGATGGACCGACTGTGGAGTCGACCGGGGCGGACGGGCGCGATCCTCTACGCGCTGCTCGCGGCCGTGCTCGGCACCGTCGTCACGGTCGTCAGCCGGCTGCAGGTCGAACGCCAGCGCAGCCGGCGACGGGCGGCGCAGCGGCTGCCGCCGGGCGCGATCATCGTCATCTCCAACCACACCAGCTACGCCGACGGCGTGCTGTTGGCCCTGGCCTGCCGTCGACTCGGCCGCTCGCTGCGGCTGCTCGCCACGTCGGGTGTGTTCCGGGCGCCGGTGATCGGGTGGGTGGCCCGCCGGCTCGGTTTCATCCCCGTCCGGCGAGGAGATCCCGACGCCGCCCACGCGCTGGACCCGGCCGCCGAGGCGCTCGCCCACGGCGAGGCTGTCGGCCTGTACCCGGAGGGTCGGATCACTCGCGATCCCTCGATGTGGCCGGAGCGGGCCAAGACCGGCGCCGTGCGCCTGGCGTTGCGCACGGGCGCGCCGATCGTGCCGGTCGCCATGCTCGGCGCCCACGAGGTCCTCGGCCGGCGCAGGATCGCGCTGAGCATGCTGGCCAACCTGATCCGGCGACCGAAGGTAGCCGTCGAGGTCGGGGCACCGATCGACGTCCGCTCCCTGGTGAGCAGCGACGACCCGCCCTACGAGGAGGTGCGCGCGGCGGCCGATCGCGTCATGGGCGAGCTCGTTGCGCTGCTGGCCGAGCTGCGCGACGAACCGGCGCCGCTCGCCGCCGTCTGAGCACGGTCAGGCGTGGGCGGCCATCTGGGTGCGCTTCGTCTCACGGACCGACCTGGGCGCGTCAGCGTCTCAACTGCGAGACGGAGCGCACCCAGAACTCGGGCCGGCCGGTTCAGTCGTCCGGTCTCGCGGAAGTGGGCGGTGGCGTGGCGATGAGGCGAGCTGTCGCAGCACCCGACGTGCCCGCACTCGGCGCAGCGCCGCAGGTGCATCCACTGCCCGCCGATGCGCAGGCAGTCGGTGCAGCCGTCGTCGCTCGGTGGGGCGTCGATGATGGTGTCGAGGTGGGAGCAGGTGTCGGCCATTGGGCTCCAGCGTGCCGCGGCGCCCCGGCCGCTACGCCGGTGTACGGGCGATCAGGTCGAGCGTGGCCGCGGCGAGCTCGTCCCCGACGTCCTCCTGGAGGAAGTGACCGCCGCCGACGAGCGTCGTGTGCGGCTGGCCGGCGGCGCCCGGGATGCGCTCGATGAGGTAGCGGTCGGCACCGCTGGTGACGGGGTCGGAGTCGCCGAAGGCGCACAGGAACGGCTTGTCGAACCGCTCCAGGGACTCCCACGCCCGCCGGTTCGCGTCGGCGGCCGGGTCGTCGGGCGCCGCCGGGACGAGGACCGGGAACTGCCGGGCGCCCTCCTTGTAGGACTCGTCGGGGAACGGGGCCTCGTACGCGGCCACGACGTCGTCGGAGAGCTCGGTCGTCGTCGCCCCCTGCACGATCCATCCCACCGGCAGCTCGGGAACGTTCTGGCTGAAGGCGCGCCAGCGGAGGAACGCCTCGCCCGGATCCCGGTCGCCGGTGGGCAGGAACGTGTTGGCGGCCACGACACGGCGGAACCGCTCCGGATGCTCGGCCACGAGGCGCAGGCCGAGGAGGCCACCCCAGTCCTGGCAGACGAGGGTGATGCCGTCGAGTTCGAGCCGGTCGAACAACGTCTCGCGCAGCCAGTCGACGTGCCGCTGGTAGGTGTACTCGGTGCGCGGCGTCGGCTTGTCGGACCGTCCGAAGCCGACGAGGTCCGGCGCCACCGCTCGGTGCCCTGCGTCGACGAACCGGGGGATCATCGTGCGGTAGAGGTACGACCACGACGGTTCGCCGTGGACCATGACGACGGTCTCGGCCGCGTCCCGTGGCCCCTCATCCACGACGTGGACGCGCAACGTGTCGGCCGATCCGTCGCCGGCCTCGACGTCGACGTAGTGCGGGTCGAACGGGAACCCGGCGAGGTCGACGAAGCGCTCGTCGGGTGTGCGCAGCACCTGCATGTCTGCCGACCCTATGGATCGGGCGCCACCAAGGCACCATCCGGCGCGGCGACGGCGGTGCGTCGCGGATCGGGCAGCCGTGACGACAGGAACGCACCGGCCACGGACACCGCCGCGCTCAGCAGGAAGACCGGCGTGAACGAGCCCTGGGCGTCGGCGATGAACCCACCGACCTGCGGCGCGCACATCTGGGCCACGCCGAAGGCCAGCGTCGCCGCGCTGTACGCCGGCCCGTACGTGACGGCGTCCGTGGCGTCGACGACGTACGCCGCGATCACCGCCGGCAGCCCGGAGAACGTGACGCCGACACCGATCACGCCGATCACGACCCACGGTTGATGGCCGGGCAGCACGGCCAGCGACGAGGCACCGAACGTGAGGAACGCACCGACCATCGTGGCCCGCCGGCCGATGCGATCCGAGAGCGGCCCGAGCAGGATGCCCCCGAAGATGGCCGCCACGCCGACGAGCGAGAACATCGCCGAGGCGCGGTCGGCGGCAAACCCGGCATCGTCTTCGAGACGGGCGACGAGGAAGGCGAACACCAAGAGGTACATGAACCCGAACGCGGCGTACGCCAACGTCAGTGCCCGCCAGCCGTGGATGCGGCGCAGCGCGCCGAACCCACCGGCGCCGGCCGGACCCGCTGGCGGGGACGCCGCGCTCTCGTCCTCCCGATGGCGCAGCAGCACCACGGCGGCCAGGAGCACGGCGATCCCGATGAGCCCCTCGACCCGATACACGTTGCGCCACCCCTCGTCGCCCTCGCCGTCGCGCTGCGCGTCGGCCAGCCATCCCGCGAACACGATGCCGACGCCGATGCCCATGCCGATCAGGCCGGCGGCCAGACCGCGACGGCGTGGTGGCAGCGCGCCGGACGCCACGCGGGGTGAAGGGATCCAGATCGCCGCCCCGCCGAGGCCCATGGCGACGAGCGCCACGCTCAGCACCGCAGGATTGCCGGCCACCGAAGCGAGCAGCAACCCGCCTGTCGAGAGGCACAGTCCGGCGCGGATCAGGACGACCAGGGCCAGTCGGGTGGACAACGTGGCGACGACGACCGTGCCGGCGAGGTAGGCGGCGACGTTGACCGTGCCGAGCAGGCCGGCGGCCCGGTTGGACCCGAGCATGTCGTCGCGCACGGCTGGTAGCACCACGCCATACGTGAAGCGGCCGAACGCCTGGGCCACGCACGCGCCGGCCATCACGAGGGCGAGCACGAGCACCGCCGACGACCATCGCGTTCGCTGCAACGACATGCACGGACGAGTCTGCCGACCGCGCCGCGCCCACTCCGTGCTCAACCGTCCGAACATCGGTCTGCCGGCAAGGTGTCGGGCCGACCGATACGGTCGGATCACCGACCGTCAGCCGAGGAGCCCGCACCATGAACACCGCGCTCGTCACCGGTGCATCGAGCGGGATCGGACTGGAGCTGACCCGGTTGCTCGCCGCCGACGGGAAGCGGGTCGTGCTCGCCGCCCGCTCGACCTCCGCGCTGGAACAGCTGGCGGCGTCGCTCCCGGACGCCGTGGCCGTGACCGCCGACCTGTCGACACCCGCCGGCGTCGCCGCGCTCGTCGAGACCGTGCCCGACGTCGACGTGCTCGTCAACAACGCCGGGGTCGGCGACTTCGGCGCCTTCGTCGAGGCCGACCCGGACCGGACCATGGCGATGATCCAGCTCAACGTCGCCGCCCTGACCCAGCTCACCCGGCGCTACCTGCCGGCGATGGTCGAGCGGGGCTCGGGGAAGGTGCTCAACGTGGCCTCGACGGCGGCGTTCCAGCCCGGACCGCTGATGGCCGTCTACTACGCGACGAAGGCGTACGTGCTCTCGTTCAGCGAGGCGTTGGCCGAAGAGCTGCGCGGCTCGGGCGTGACCGTCACCGCGCTGTGCCCCGGCCCGACCGCCAGCGGCTTCCAGGACGCCGCCAACCTCGGCGAATCCCGGCTCGTCAAGGAACGCCACCTGCCGTCGGCGGCCGACGTCGCCGCTTCCGGCTACCGGGCGATGCAGCGCGGCGACGTGGTCCACGTCACCGGGCTGCGCAACAAGGTGCTGGCGGCGTCCGTCCGTTTCACGCCCCGCCCCGTGATGCGCCGCCTCGTGCACCGGCTCCAGTCGGCCGACCGAGCAAACGGCTCGTCGCCGGACACTTCGACCTGACGGAACGGCAACACGATCACGCGTCCCCTTGGACCGTCGCCGGATCGCAGTTGGCGCCGCACACCACGACGACCATCCGCTCGCCACGTTCGGGGACGTAGGCCCCGGAGCGGAGCGCGGCCAACGCCGTCGCGCCTCCCGGCTCGACGACCAGCCGGAACCGCTCCCACAACACGTGTTGGGCGGCGCGGATGTCGTCGTCGCCGACCACGACGGCCTCGTCGACGAACCGGCGCACGAGCGACCACGCCACTTCACCGAGCTGCCGGGCGCCGAGCGAGTCGGCGGCGAGGCCACTGACGTCGACCGGTGTCGGGCGCCCGGCCTCGATCGCCGCCTGCAGGCACCGGCTCGTCAGAGGCTCGACACTGACGATCCGTCGACGGTCCTCGACCCACGCCGCCTGGCCGGCCACGAACCCGCCACCGCCCGTCGCCACGACGAGGGTGTCGTACCCGTCGATCTGCTCGTCCAGCTCGTGGGCCATCGTCCCCTGCCCAGCGACGATGGCCGGGTGGTCGTAGGGGTGCACGAGCAGCGCACCAGTCTCGGCCCGCCGCTCGTTCGCGGCCGCCTGCGCATCGTCGTAGTAGCCGTCGATCACGTGCACCGTCGCCCCGAGCGAGGTGATGCGTTCCCGCTTCGTGGCCGGGCTCGTCGCCGGGACGAAGACCTCGGCCGCCAGACCCAACTCGCCGGCGACGTGGGCGACGGCGGCGCCGTGATTGCCGCCCGAGGCGGCGATCAGCCCGGAAGGCGGCACCTCGCCCGCTTCGCGCGCGCTCAGCACGCGGTTGAACGCGCCGCGGGGCTTGAACGACCCGGTGTGCTGCAACAGCTCCAGCTTCAGCGTGACGTCGCTCGGCACCGCCAGCTCGCCGGCTCGCGCCCGCATGACCGGCGTCCGCCGCACCCGGTCACCGAGCCGACCCACCGCACCGGCGACGTCGTCAGGCGTCACCGCCGGTCTGTCCACGCCGGCCAGCGTGGCACGCCACGCATGGCGGTTCTGACGAGGTCTGCTCGTCACCCCACGCTCACACCAGCCCGACGTCGGTGTGGACGTGGACGAGCGCCGGACCGCGATGGGCCAACGCCTGCGCCAGTGCACGATCGAGATCGACCCGCGTCGCCACGCTGACGCCGAGCGCGCCGCACAGGCCGGCGAACGCCGCGAAGTCCGGGTTGACGAGCGCCGTCTGCCACACGTCGAAGTGACCGGCCCGCTGCTCCTTGGAGATCTTGCCGAGCTCGCCGTTGTCGAGCAGCACGACGGTGATGTCCATGTCGTAGCGCACCGCCGTCGTCAGTTCCATCGCGTACTGGCCGAAGCCACCGTCACCGGCGACGGCGACGACCTGGTGCTCGCCACCGACGGCCATCCACGCGCCCATCGCCGCCGGCAGGGCGAAGCCGATCGACCCCAGGTAGCCGGACATCAGCACCGACTGCCGATCGACCTCGAAGTAGCGGCCGAACGAGTAGGCGTTGTTGCCGACGTCGACGCACACGACGGCATCCGGCGCGACGTGGCGCCCGAGCGCGTCGAACAGGGCGGCCGACCCGACGCCGCGGCCACGATCGTCGGCGACCCGCGAC
>JACCUL010000085.1 GCA_013811855.1 Acidimicrobiia bacterium | reverse complement strand
GACAGTTCGGGGGCCGCCTGTACGATCGACGGCGTGAGCACGGACCGACAGCTGCTGGCCGCCTCCGACCTCGACGCGATGTCCCCGGACGAACGGGCCGCGGCGCTCGCCGAGCGGGTCGTGACCGACCTCGACGTCCTTCCGGACGAGTTTCGTCAGCGTGTGCTCGACAAGGGCTCACGCCTCGCCGCGGAGCGCCGCTCCTCCGCCGAGTGAGCCGGCGCCAGGTCCGCGTCGCGCCGACCTTCTTCGATCGCCTCGACGAGCTCCTTCCGGCGCAACGTGGTGCCGACGGCACGCCGTCGGCGACGGACTTCCTGCTCCACGAGATGCCAGCGATCATCGATCTATTGGCCGAGGACTTCGTGGGACGGACCCTGCCGGTCGCCGACGACCCGGAGATCCGCGTGCTGATCACCGCTGGCATCCTGACGCCGTTCGATTCGGTCTACGCCGTGCTCGCTACCGACGAGGCCGTCGAGATCATCTACCTCGAGCTTGGCTGATCAACGGAGTCGCCGTCCGATACCGGCGCCCGATACCACTCACTGTTCGCATCCTCGAACGCCGGATATCTGGATGACGCGAGCAGATCGCAGAACTGCATCATTCGTGCGACCTGCGGCTCGCTGCGCCGGAGACCAGGCGCGATCGGGCCGCGGTCGAACGGAACGAATGCTTCGCGCTCGCCAGCGTGGCACGTCGCGAGGACGCAGTCAGGATCACTGTCTTGGTCCGCTAGGAGGTCGTCTGGACTCAGGGGGTCACAACGATCTTGCCGACGTGTTTGCCCTCGAGGAACTGCTCCTGTGCCTTGTGAATGGCGGCGAGCGAGTGGCGCCCGGCGATCCGAGGACGGACGGATCCAGTCTGGGCGACGTGCACGAGCTTGGCGAAGTGCGAAGTGCTCGGACTGCGGCTGTGTGATGTGCGGGTCGCGGATCGGGCGGTGTTCGTCGCCGACGGCAAGGGCGGTCATCAACGTCTGACGCCGATCGCCAACACGTTCTTCACCGCGCTCGGTGACTATCTGCGCGACGAACGCCCGACCGGCGTCGACACCGAGGGGCCGGTCTGGAGCGGGGCACCTGCCATCAGCTTCGCCACACCTGTCTGACCCGGCTGCGGGAGGCCGGCATGGCGCTCGAGGCGGTGCAGGCTCAGGCCGGGCACCGCTCGATCGAGTCGACCCGCATCTATCTCCATCTCACCAACGACTGGCTCGCCGGCGAGTACCAGCGCGCCGCCGAGCTGATCGACATCGACACCGCCGAGCTGATCGCCATGCAGGAGGTGACGTCGTGACCGCCGCCGAAGCAGTCATCGATCCGTGGATCCCGAGCGACGTCTCCCATCGGGAGTGGGCGATCCTGGCGGCCCGGTTCCTGCAGCTGACGGCGACCATGCGTCGCTACCTGGTGCAACTCACCACCCTCCTCGCCCCCCGCAGCGTCGATGTCGCCGATGGCACGCTGCGGCAGCTGGCCCGTTGGCTGACCGACACCACCGCCGTCACCACCGTCGCCGACATCGGTCGCAGCGACATCGAGGATTACAAGGTGTGGCTCGCCGCCCAGCCCGGCTCGAAGGCGCCGACGTTGGCGAAAGCACGCAGCGGCAACGGCTGCGGATGATCCGCATCTTCTTCGAACGGCTCATCGAGTGGGACTGGCCCGACGCACCACGGCGCAACCCGATCCTCCACGGTGACATCCCGCCTCGTCCCGAACCGCTGCCGCCGAAGTTCCTCGACGACCGTGACGCCGCCCGCCTGATGGCCGCCGCCCGCGCCGCGACCGACCCCCGCGACCGGCTCGTTGTCGAAGTCCTCGCCCGCACCGGGCTGCGCGCTGGTGAGCTGTGCGGCCTCGACGCCGACGCCGTCGTGCTCATCGGTGACAATCACTGGCTGCGCGTCCCCGTCGGCAAACTGCGCAACGACCGCTACGTGCCGCTGCATCCCGACCTCGTCACCCTGCTCGCCGCCTGGACCGCCGCCAACGTCGACCACATCCGTCACCACCGCCGTCTCGTCGCCGACGACCGCGGCATCCTCGACCGCCACGCCGTGCACCGCATCGTGCGTCGTGTCGCCCGCCACGCCGGTGTGCGCGCCCACCCCCACCAGCTCCGACACACATTGGCCACGCAGGCGATCAACCGAGGGATGCGTCTCGAAGCGATCGCCGCCCTCCTCGGGCACCGCTCGATGGAAATGACCCTCACCTACGCCCGCATCGCCGACCGTGTCGTCGCCGACGAGTACGCCGCCGTCAACGCCCAGATCGACGCCCTCTACGGCCAACAACTCGCCGTCGCCGAGACCGCACCGATGGCCCGGCTGCGCCGCGAAGCCCACGCCCGCATGC
>JACCUL010000080.1 GCA_013811855.1 Acidimicrobiia bacterium | reverse complement strand
GGCTGGCGGCCGCGAATGGTGCGGCGGTCGTCGACGTGGAAGCGGTCGGACGCGACGTCCTCGTGCGCGTGCGTGTCGGCGACGCCGTCGCCACCGCCCGCGCCACGGGTGGCGACGTCATCGGGGGTGCCATCCCCGCTCAGGGGGCCGCTGCCTACACTGGTTCGCCGTGAGCCCGAGCACGCCTGCCGGTGGGTCGGCGGGGCCGGAGTCCGAGCAGCCGACACCTCAGCCGGCTCGACCCCCGTCCCCTCCCGTCTCCGGCTCGCGCGCGCCATCGGCGGCCCGGGTCAAGCGGCGGCGGCCGGTGGCGGTCCCCGGCGGGGCGGCTGATCGCAGCCGAGCCGACCGGGCGATCACGGACCGACCCGCCACCTCGTCCGGTCGCACTTCGTCATCGAGCTCGATCACGCGTCGACCGGCGCCTGAGCCGCCGGGGCGCCCCGGATCGGCCAGCGGGAACGGATCGGCCAGCACCAACGGTCCGGCGAGTGCGAACGGTCCGGCGAGTGGGAACGGTCGGGCGGGCGGCAACGGCGACGGCGGCGCCGCCGCCACGCGTCGTGATGATCGTTCGAGCAGCAGCCGCTGGGACGGCGTCGGCGAGAACGGGTCGGGATCCTCGACATCACCGCGGCGCCCGTCGCCGGCGGAGGTGGCGACGGTGCCGCTGCCCGCCGTCGCACCACCGAGCCACCGCCTGGCCCCGACACCGGCCCCGACCGTCCCACGGGCACCGGTGCCGTCCACGCGCCCGTCGTTCCCGGCCACCGCCGACGTCCCCCCGGTTCAGGTGGTCCCGTCGGCCGAGCCGGTCGGTGGGTTCTCGACGAACACGATCTCGTCGCACCGCGTGGCGCCCGTTCCCCGCATGGTCGGTCGCCGACCGCGGGTGCGCCGCGTGACCCGAGTCGTCCGCCACGTCGATCCGTGGAGCGTGTTCAAGGTGGCGGTCGTGTTCTGCGCCGTGCTCTACGTCGTGACGCTGACGTCGATCGTGCTGCTGTGGAACGTCGCCTACTCGACCGGCACGGTGGACAACGTCGAGCGGTTCTTCGAGTCGTTCGGCTGGGAGGAGTTCCAGTTCAACGGCGGCGAGCTCTACCACACTGTCTGGACCGGCGGCCTCTTCGTCGCCGTCGGCCTGACCGGCGCCATCGTGCTCGCCGCCACGCTGTTCAACCTGATCACGGATCTGGTCGGCGGAATCCGCCTGACCGTGCTGGAGGAAGAGGTCGTCGAGCGCACAACTTCGCCGATGCGCCGCTTCGTCGTCCGCCGCGGCGGCGGACCGGTTGAGGATGCCTGAACCCCACCGGTAACCTCGATCGGTCGCACGGGGCTATAGCTCAGTCGGTTAGAGCGCATCCCTGATAAGGATGAGGTCCACAGTTCGATTCTGTGTAGCCCCACCGCATCGTGCCTGATAGACGATGTTGTGGGTCGATCGGCGAGGTCGTCGCCAATGTCTGAGTCCGCACCAGGTCCGCTACAAGATCTACACGGTCCTCAGTGGTCTTCGACAATTGGCGTCGGTGCTCCCGGGTCATGGCGCCGGTTGCTCCACGCCTGCACGTCCGAGGACCAGCGTCATGTCAGGACGCGTGACGTTTGGCGGCGCGCCGCCGGTCATCTGAGATGTATGTCACCTCGGTACCACTGGGCGCTTGGGTCTGTCGACGGCGTCTTGCTCCCTGCCGTACAAGCGATGATGTCAGAGAACGAGTTGGGGGACGTCCGGTGCTCGATGAGCTGCCCGCGTTCATGACCGTACTGGAGGCCGGGCACGTACCGCGTATTGGCCGCTCCAAGGCTTATGAGCTCACCGTTGAGTGGGAACGCACGGGCGGACGGCAGGGACTGCCGTTCGTGTGGTGCGGGTCGCAGAAACGCGTGCCGCGTGATGCGCTCGTGCGTTTCGTGGAGCTTGCTCTGACTGACGTGACGAGCGCCTGAGCGGATCCGGTATCCCGAGTCCGTGATGCGCTCACGCCCCGGCGACGACGCGCAGTGCACGCCGGTACTGCACCGGACCAGGCGCTTCGCGAGCAGCGAGACATTGCCGACCCGATGACCTTCCACGTCGTCGACCATGGCAGCGTTCCCGTGATTCAGGTCCGGCAACTGCTCGTCGTGCCCTGCCTCACGGTCGAAGACAGTGACGCCCATGGTCGCTTCATCGCGTGCCAGCTCGTCGGTGACCGCGACACCACCCAGCCGGTTGCCGAACGAATCGCAGAGCTGCTCAACGACCACGGTCTCGTGGACCTCGAGGGCTTCCTTGGGTCCGCGACGAGCGACGACCGTCCGAACCGAATACGGGATCGGACCATCCCTGAAGGCATGTGAGCGCCGTACCTCGTCCCCACTGTCGCCGCGCCGTTCATGGCGCCACCAGGCGACCCGGCCGACCTGACGCCCGCCGAATGACAGGAGAACACGATGACCATCCGGCCAATCGTCCTGCCCGACGTCGACAGCGACTTGCTCGCCATAGGGCACCAGCTCGAGGAGCTGTTGCTCGTTCTCGGCGACGGCCGACTCGACCCGGGCGATGTCGACCTCGACGGCCCCTGGGCGGTGCTCGCCGGGCGGCAGGGGCTCGGCTGGCTCCTCGCCGCGTTCGACGACTCGCTGGCGCTGACGCTGTACGGGCCCGACGGCCGCTACGAGCATGAACAGCTGCGCGCCGTTGATGTCGACTCCGAACTCGCCACCACCCGCCTGGCCCCCGGCGATGTGGGCGAGCTGCTGGGCGACGTAGCCGCCGAGTGTCGCACGATCGGCGTCGCCGTGGTCGAGATGGCGGCCCGGCTTCACGGCATGTTCGACCCGGCCTGGAGCGCCGGTCACACCGCACCGGCCGGCCCGCCCGAGGAGGCTCGCGCCAGCCTGCAGCGCGTCGTCCTTGATGATGAGGGTGAGGCCGCCTACTGCGGTGGCGCGACCGGTCTGTGGCCATATTGCACGACTTCGATCCCCTGAGCCGCTGGAGCTGCTGATCGGGCGGCAGCGGACAGGACGACGTCGACCGTCGGCGGTCAACCCTTCAGACCGATTCAATCGCGACGAAAATGCCGCTGAGCGTGGAGGTGCAGAGGATGGTGATGCTCGACCCGATGACCGTCCGCAAGCCAGGTGAGGACGCCGGTGGGGATCCCGACGGACGGCGGCGCCACGTGACGCCTGACGCGGGGCCGCTGGTCATTGGATAGCTGTGGACGACGCTGCGTCACGACGCGGTCGGCCCGGGCTGGCGTCGAGCCGGCTGCCCGATCTCGTGCGTTCACATCGGTGACCGAGGTGCCGGGGTCGGGGGTCGGTGTGCTTCCGGTCCTCACCCTGACCGAGCCGGGTGTCGATGGCCGTCAAGGGTCGCCGGCGGCGCGCCGCCGGTCTCGACACGCGGTGTCGTCCCTTGACCGCCACACCCGGCCCGGCCGCAGCGATGCCCGTTACACCAACCCACCCCGGACACCAGCCGGGGCCCACCGACAAGGAGCATCCAACGATGGACATCAACAGCGTCAACGTGACCGGCCGGCTGACCGCCGATCCGCAGCTGCGCTACACCAACGACCACACGGCGGCAGCCAGCTTCCGCCTCGCCATCGGCGGCCGCAACGACCGCACCGACTTCGTCGGCGTCACGGCCTGGGGCAAGCCCGCCGAAGCCGTCGCCGAGCACAAGTCCAAGGGCGATCAAATCGCCGTCACCGGCCGCATCACGTCGTCGGACTGGACGGACGACCGCGGCCAGCGGCACTACCGGACCGGCATCACCGCCGAACTGGTGGTCTTCCTGGCCCGGGTCAAGCAGCCAGCCGCCAGCTGATCCCCAGGGCGGGGCGACCCTCGGGCCGCCCCGCCGACGGGTCAGCTCGACCAGACCACGCCGTATCGAAGGCGATCCCCGCGCCCGCTGGGATGGGATGACGTGCTGCGTTCGTGCCGCCAACCGGTCGGGTCGCCGAGCGCGTCGCCTACGTCGCCGATGTGCCTCCCGGCCGCAGGCGATCGACGTCGCCAAACCCAGTCCAGTGCGCCAGCGCGCCGCCAAATTGTCGGTGGTCCCGGAACTTGCCCACGACGGCCGCGGACCTCCACCGACGGCCCCATCGCCGCAGGCGATGGACCGGCGCGTCGACGGTGGTCGTCCAACCGGCGATAGGTGACGCTCCGTGCGCGCGATATCGGACGCGGTACCCGGACGCCGCGTGTCCGACGAAATCGCGGGTGACGGGTGGGTCGTCGACGGCAACTACGGCGCCGTGCGCGACCTCATGTGGCCCCTGCCGACACGGTCGTAACCCTGGACACGTCTC
>JACCUL010000425.1 GCA_013811855.1 Acidimicrobiia bacterium | reverse complement strand
CGTCTGGGCGCCGTACTGGGCGTTGGACGCCGCCGCGGCGACGCTCGCCGACCAGGCCGACGCCATCGACCAGTTGTCGCCATTCTGGTTTACGGCCACCGGGGTCGACCAGATCGTCGTCGATCCCAACGCGCCGGTCGACGAGGCCGAGGCGCTCGTCGACGCGGCGCGGGCCGAGGGCATCGCGGTGGTGGCCTCGGTCGTCGACGGGACGGAGCGCGGCCGGATGGCGGCGATCCTCGCCGACCCCGACCGGCGGGCCCGCCACGTCGAGACGCTGATGGACTTCGCCACCGATCGCGACCTGGCGGGCGTCGACCTCGACTATGAAAAGTTCGCCTTCGAGGACGGGCGCGACTCGTGGGCGACGACGCGCCCGGCGTGGGTGGCGTTCGTCGGCGAGCTGGCGGCCCGGCTGCACGCCGACGGCCGCACGCTGACCGTGAGCATCCCGCCGGTGTTCGACGGTGGCTTCACGGACGACAGCGGGTACTGGGTATACGACTACGCCGCCATCACGCCCCTCGTCGACAGCATCCGGGTGATGGCCTACGACTACCGCAACGCGGCCTCCGAGCCGGGGCCGGTGGCGCCGCTGGAGTGGGTCGAGCGGGTGATCGCCGGCACCGCGGCCGCGTCCGGCGATCCGTCCAAGCTCGTGCTCGGCGTGCCGCTGTACGGGTACAACTGGCCGACATCGGTCGCCGGAGAGTGCCCGGAGGAGCTGAACGAGGGTGTCACGACCGTCACCAACCGCACCGTCGACGCGCTGGCCGCCCGGCGTGACGGCACACCGGTGTACGACCCGCTCCTCGGCGAGTGGTCGTTCACCTACGAGCTGACATTGGACGACGCGGCCACGTCGTGCACGCAACAGCGCGAGGTGCACTACGTCGACGCCGACGGGGCGCAGCAGCGGATGCAGCTCGCCGTGGACGCCGGGTTCGCCGGCGTGGCGCTCTTCGCGCTCGGCTACGACGACCCGTCGGTCTGGGGTGCGGTGGCCACCGTCGAGGCAGGAATGACGCCGTCGACCGCTGCGGTGGAGGCGAGCACTCCGTGAAGGTCCACCTCGTCGACGGGACCTACGAGCTGTTCCGGCAGAACTTCGGTCGCGCCGCCAAGGAACCCGACGCCGGCCCGTTCGCGGCCACTGCCGGCGTGCTGATGTCGACCCTCACGTTGCTGGCCGACGGGGCGACGCACGTCGCCGTGGCCAGTGACCACGTCATCGAGAGCTTCCGCAACGAGCTGTGGCCGGGTTACAAGACGAGCGCCGGGATGCCGCCCGAGCTGCTGGCCCAGATCCCGATGGTCGAGGAGGCACTTGTCGCCATGGGTGTCACGACGTGGGCGATGGTCGAGCACGAGGCCGACGATGCGCTCGGGGCCGCGGCGAAGCTGGCCGCCGCCGACGAGCGTGTCGAGCAGGTGCTGATCGTGACGCCGGACAAGGACCTCGGCCAGTGCGTGCAGGGAACCCGCGTCGTCCAGTTCGACCGGCGCAAGCGCGAGCTGCTCGACGAGGCCGCGATCACGACGAAGTTCGGCGTCCCGCCAGCGTCGATCCCCGACTACCTCGGCCTCGTCGGCGACAGCAGCGACGGCTTCCCCGGCCTCGCCGGCTGGGGCGCCAAGAGCGCCTCGCTGGTGCTGGCCCGCTACGGCCACTTGGAGAGCATCCCGGAGCAGCCCGGCCAGTGGGATGTGCCCGGCGTGCGCAACGTGGCGACGCTGGCGGCGACGCTACGGCGGGACATCGAGCTGGCCGTGCTGTTCCGGAGGATCGCCACCATCGAGACGGACGTCGACGTCGGGACCGTCGACGACTGGGAGTGGGGCGGCCCGACGCCCGAATTCGACGATTGGGCCATCGCCGTCGGAGAGCCGCGCCTGGCCGAACGGGCCAGGACGCTCGGCGAGGTGGTGGCCCGCCGTGGGCGCTGAGGCGACGGCCAGGTGGTCTGCGGCACCCGGGTGAAACCGCTGAAGGCTGCTACCTCCCGGTCCTGACCTGGTTCGCGGGGACCCGTTGCACAGGACCCGACCGTCACCTCACCACCCACGGCGAGACGCGTCAGCGTACCCGCCTCGGCATCTGGGTGCGATCCGTCCCACCGGCGCTCTGCGTCAGCGAACCTGCAGTTGTCGTCCACCTTCGCTGACGCGAAGCGGCGGTACCCTCGGCGGTCTTCCCGGGAGGGATGCGAGAGCGGCCGAATCGGCACGCTTGGAAAGCGTGTGTGGGGCAACCCACCGTGGGTTCGAATCCCACTCCCTCCGCCGCCGCGGGCCAAGCTTGAGACATGCATGCACATCCAGCTGCCCGACGACGTTGTCGCCGAGCTGGATGCTCGGCTCGGAGCTCGGCAGCGCAGCACGTTCATCACCGCGCTGATCCGGCTGGCGCTCGACGACGAACGCCGATGGGACGAGATCGCGGCCGTGCTCGGATCGATCGACGGTGCCGGCCACGATTGGGACGACGACCCCGCGACGTGGGTCAGGGAGCAGCGCGCCGATCCCCGGCGTGCCGGGTGAGCGTGGCGAGGATGCTGCTCGACTCGACGGTGCTGATCGACGCGCTCCGGGGCCGGCCCGCAGCCCAACGCATCCGCGAGATGCGCACGACCGGCGGCGAGCCGTGGCCGTGCGCCGTCTCGGTCGAGGAGATCTGGAGAGGGATCGGCGACCACGAAGCACCGCTCGCCCGACGGCTGTTCCGCGCCCTGCGGATCGCGCCGCTCGGCGTCACCGAAGGCGAGGTGGCCGGGACGTGGCGCCGCACGTTCGCTCGACAGGGCGTCACGCTCCAACGAGCCGACTGCCTCATCGCCGCCGCCGTCGACATCGACGCCGAGCTGACGACCGGGAACCCGACCGACTTCCCGATGCTCGGTCTGCGAGTGCGGCACTGGAGGGTGGGCACGTGAACGAGCTCGACGACGAGGCGGCCATGGAGCTCGCCCTGGCCGAGGCGGCAGCGGCCCTCGAGCACGGCGACGTGCCCGTCGGCGCCGTCGTCGTGCGCAGTGGCGAGGTGATCGCCGCCCGACACAACGAGCGGGAGGCGCTCGGCGACCCGACGGCCCACGCCGAGATCCTCGGCCTGCGCGACGCGTCGCAGGTCGTCGGGCACTGGCGGCTCGACGAGTGCACGCTGTACGTCACGCTTGAACCGTGCGTGATGTGCGCCGGCGCGATCGTCAACGCACGGATCGGTCGACTCGTCTTCGGCGCCAGCGACCCCAAGGCCGGCGCGGTCGCCAGCCTCTACGAGATCTGCGCCGACCGCCGGCTCAACCACCGGCTGCCGGTCACCGCCGGCGTGCTCGCCGACCGAGGCGGCGAGCTCCTGCGGACGTTCTTCCTCGCCCGCCGGCGATGATCAGCGGCGGCGACGCCCGGCGGCGACGATGGCGTCGAACTCGTCGTCGGTCAGGGGCAGCACCGACAGGCGGTTGCCTCGGGCCAGCAGCGGCGAGCGGGCCAGCTCGGGCATCGACCGCAGCTCGTCCAGCGGCACGAAGCGGGCGAACTTGCGGACCGGCGCGACGGTGACGACGCTCCAGCGCGGGTCGTCGGGGTCCGCCGTGGCGTCGTAGTACTTCGCCGCCGGATCGAACTGCGTCGGGTCGGGCTCGGCCTCCTTGACCACCTTGCACACCCCGGCGGCCCCGGCCGGCTTGGCGTTGGAGTGGTAGAAGATCGCCAGGTCGCCGCGCCGCATCGCCCGCAGGTAGTTGCGGGCCTGGAAACTGCGCACGCCATCCCATTGCTCGCGCTCGGCGGCAACCAGGTCGTCGTAGCCGAACTCGTCGGGCTCGGACTTCACCAGCCAGCGCGCCACAAGGCCTTGCTAGCAGACGGCCGGCGGGCTCCGACCGCTAGCCTCCGGCCCCGGAAGGATGCCAGAGCGGACGAATGGGACGGCCTCGAAAGCCGTTGAGGTCCTTCGGGCCTCCGTGGGTTCGAATCCCACTCCTTCCGCCAAGTGCTCCTCTTTCGAACCCTGCATGGCGTCAGCTCGGGCTGCGGCGTTCGTAGCCCGTGTCCCGCTTCCTGCCTGTCAACCCCAGAGTGCTGCCCTTTGGTCATCATCATCAAGTCCTGTGACATCCATTCGCGCAGCAAGAGCAACCACTTACATCGGTGCAGATCGGCTTCGCAGCCGCCACGGCTCCAGCACAACTCGAGCGAACACCTGCGGGTTCGATCTGCGTGCCTCGACGCTTCACACCGCGGTGTCATCGGACGTGGCCGACGGCCCTTGACTGGAGCTCGCACCCTCGTCGACGCCAATCGCCCAGCCTCGACTGATCGCCGAGGACGTCGTGGGACTGTCACTAGTCAAGCGGCTGAACGTCGAATCTCCGTCGGCAATCTCGACTCTGGCGTCCACCGGGCTGGCGTGTCTCCGCCAGCGCGCGCAACTTTTGACTCGCACATTGACTGGACGGCGTCGCCGCTCGACCGATCGGAAGGGGACAAGAATGCCGCTCGCCCGCTACGGAGTGCTCCTCGGAACTCTGCACAAGGTGTACCGCGACCAGCCCGACAGTCAGGGCCGCTGGTACCACGTGAACCTTGAAGTCGATGCTCCGACCGGACGCTACCGGGCTGCCGTCGATGTCGACAGCAAGCAGTCGACGGTTGGCGTCGCGTGGAAGGTGCTTGTCGCCTCCGCAGGTGAGATTCAGCCGGTACCGACGTTTCCACCGGGGTACCACGAGCTGGCCCGAAACGACGCGAGCGGGGCTCTTGACTATCTCCGCCACGTCGCGTTCGTTGTCCGCCCCGGATGCATCTTCGCGCGCTCCCCCGATGGGTGGCTGGCAAACCTGCTCGCGTCGCTCTCACGCCGCCGAGCCTGGACGTTCGGCTCCAACCTCGACGCCGCCGCTGCCTTCGAGCCGATGCTCGTCCCGGGTCGGCGGACCTGGGTGTTCGGGGAACCGTTCACCAGCGGCCTCGGCATGCACAACGTCCATCAGAATCAGGGTGATCCCGCCGGGAGCCAATGGTGGGATGAGAACGGGACATGGCAGGACGGTGCGACAATGACAGAGAGACCCGATGGGCGCTTCGACGTCTTCCTCTCAAAGTTCTCGACCCAGTCGGACCGCACTGACGACGCGGGGCACCCCGCGTGAGAGGCCACGAGATCCCGGCCGCCCTGACGACGGGCGGAGGTCTGGGACGTCCAGCGCCATCGCGGCAGACAAGAGCCCATAGGTCGTCACGACGAGAGCCAATGGAATGATGCGACTCCAACGCTTTGTCTGCCGCTCCGTACCATCAGGGGATTTCGTGATCTTGACCGTGAGTGTCCGAAGCGCTACCGCAGCCCACATCAACCATCGTCGCAACCACGGAACTGCACTTTGCTTCATCGCCTCCCGAAAGAGGTAATCGGCGTGTTTGT
>JACCUL010000061.1 GCA_013811855.1 Acidimicrobiia bacterium | reverse complement strand
GGGGGCTCCCGGGGGGTGGAGCCCACCCGCACGGTGACCACTCGGAAGGGACGGTCCGGGATCGCCGTCCACGGCGGCGAGCATGGCGGTCATGTCCCTCTCTCTCTCTCTCTCTCGACTCTCGGCTCGCTCGTTCGAAGGGAGCGTCACCGAGGTCCAGAGCGACGTGCTGGCTCTGGTTCCCCGCGGGCTGCGGGGCCAAACATCGGTACCTGATACCGGCTGGTCGGCCGGCCGCCCACGGGGCGGGGCTCGTGCCGGTCGTCTAGATCTTGGGCTTGTCGAGCGAGCCGATGCCGACGGTGCCCGCGACCATGTTGCGAGCCAGCTCGGCGAGATGCAGGTTGTGGTTACGGGCGTGGCGGCGCAGCCGGCTGAACGCCTCATCGACGGGCACGCGCTCGTGCTCGGCGATCATCCCCTTGGCCTGCTCGATGATGATGCGGCTGGACAGGGCGTGGGTCAGTTGCTCCTTGACGAGGTTGGCGTCACTCGCCGTGCGGTGCTGCAAGATGGCGATGGTGGCGATGTCGGCGAGCGCTTGAGCGATGGCGACATCGTCCGGTGTCAACGAACCGGTCTCGGTGCGGAACAGATTGAGTGCCCCGATGACCTGGCGCCGCAGGCGCATCGGGATGGCGTCGGCGGCCAGGAACCCGGCGGACACGGCAACGGGCGCGAACCGGGGCCATCGGCCGTTGACGGTGGTGAGGTCCTGGTTCACGACCGGTCGACCGGTGCGGAAGCAATCCAGGCACGGTCCCTCCTGGGACTGGATCTCGAACAGCTCGACGACGCGCATCACCTCGCTGGACGACGCCATCGCCCGCAGCTGACCGTCGGGCCCGGCCAACATGATGCCGGCGGCGGCGGTGTCGAGCACCTCGACGCAGCGGTCCGACAAGGTCGTGAGGATGTCGACGACGTCGAAGTCGTCGACGAGGTTGTCGGCGAGCTCGACCATGGTGCGGGCGAGGACGGCTTCTCGGGTCACGTCTGACCTCCCGGTCGGAGCTGTTGCGGCGGGCTCGGGCGGTGCCACCGCGTCTGTTCATCGTACGCAGCATGAACGCAGCGCGCCGGAGTGGAGCTCACCGACGTCCCTGGGCGCCGTAGAGGTCGTCGAAGCGCAGCCGCCGCTCGACGACGTCGCGGGCGACGTCGGCGGCGAGGCGTTCCGTGCTGAAGGCGTGGGCCCGCAGGTGGAGCAACGCGTCGGCAACGGGTACGCCGAGCTGCACGGCGACCATCCCGGCCGCCTGGTGCACGACGAAGCGGAAGTCCGAGCCCGACTCGAGATCACGGCCGAGGGAACCAGGGGCCGCATCGACCTGCATCTTGATGATGCTGCGCGCCGCGACATCGGCCACGACCAGCGCATCGGCCTGCTGTTCGTCGGTCAGCGGCCCAGGCCGGTCGCGGTACAGGTTGAGCGCGCCGAGCCGGGCCCCGTCGACGTGGATGGGAAACCCGAACACCGCCCGTGCTCCCGCCTCCACCGCCGAACGGCTGAACGCCGCCCACCGGGTGACGGACGGGTCGGCCAGGTCCGGCTCGGCGATGGGAGCCTGCTGGCGGTGGGCGTCGACGCACGGGCCCTCGCCCAGGGTGTACTGCAGCTCCTCGATCAGGGCGCTGACGTCGTTCGTCGTGCACACCGAACCCTGCGGGCGATCATCGGCGAGGAGCATGATCCCGGCGCCAGTCATCTCCGTCACCTCGGCACAGACGACGCACAAACGGGTCGTCGTCTCGTCGGAATGATCGACGGCCAGGCGGGCGAGGATCCGCAACACCCGGTCGTCGGGCATCACTCGGCCCCCCGGCAAGGCGTGGTGGCATTTCCTGCGCCGGTGGGACGACGACACATCGTGGGCACCGAGGCTCTCGATCAGTCGGCGAACACGTCGCGGCTGAGCTGGATGAAGAACGTGTGGTCGTGGCCCTTGCTCGTGTCCTCGGCGTTGTACGACGCGCCCGGTGTGCCGTCGGGCACCTTCTCTTCCGAGTAGATCGCACCGACGGGACAGATGTCGGGTTGGTAGCAGGCCGTGCACGACGTGCACTCGTCGACGTTCACATAGAGCAGAGTGTCGCCGAAGATGGCGACCGCATCGGGGTTCGGAGCGTGCGAGTTCTCGATCACGCCGTTGCCGGCCTCGACCTCGGAGAACAAGACACTGGTCACGGGATCGAACTCGTAGATGCACTGCACGGGGCAGACGTCGACGCAGGCCCGATCCTTCGTGCCGATGCACGCTTCGGTGATGATCGCGATTCCGCTCATCCGACCTCCTCCGGGCTCAGCAGCGGGGTCGGTCCTACGCGCTGCGTCGACTCGTCCACGTCGCGCCCGGCATGAGGAGCTCGGGCACGGGGCCGGCGAGCTCGATGATCTGAGCCACCGACGGCGACACCGACTCGAGGTGCAACGGGACGCCACGGACCTGCGCCGCGGTCGCGCCGTCGCACAGCGCGCCGAGCCCGGCGCAATCGATGAACGTCACGCCGCCCAGGTCCAAGCGGAGCGACCCCGCATGAGCGACGTGGCAAGCGGCCAGCAGGTCGGTGCGGAGGCGGATGCTGGCGCAGCAGTCGACCTCGCCGGTCACCCGCATGACGACGGAGCCGTCGGCGAGCCCGCAGGTGGTGACGTCGAAGTTGGCCGGGCGGGCGAAGCTCATCACCATGTCGAGCACATCCAGTCTGTGTCGAGCGGACTGACAAAGCTGCGAGGACTGGACAACTCGTGGCAAACCACCGGGGGCGGTGTCGTGTCTTGCGACGTGACGCTCACATGGTACATCAGCGGCGCACGGGCCATCCCGATTTCGACCCAGCCGGCGGCAGCGAGTGCCCAATACGCCAGACCCTGACCGTGGCGAGCAGCGCGGTCAACGAAATGAACCGGAAGTAGATCGTCCGGAACTGGTCCTACTGTGATGTCCATGACCACGTTCCGCGAGCAGGACCTCACCGGAGCACGCTTCGAGCGCGTCAGCCTCCGGGGCGCACGTTTCACCCAGGTGTTCCTCAACGACGCCAGCATGCACGCAGTCGACTTCACCGGGGCGCAAATCCGCGGCGCCCTGTTCAACGAAAGCCGCATGCGCGGCGTTGAGCTGGTCGACGTCGAGATCAGCGGCGAACTGCAGAACGTCGTCGTGAACGGCATCGACATCGCACCGCTCGTCGATGCCGAACTGAACCGCCGCATGCCCGAGCGGGCGAAGATGCGTCCCGACGACAGCAACGGGTTCCGTCAGGCGTGGTCCATCCTGGAGCGGCTGTGGGAGGGCACGGTCGCGTGTGCGAGGGCGTTCCCCGAAGCGGCGCTCCACCGCAGCGTCGACGGCGAGTGGTCTTTCATCCAAACCCTGCGGCACCTCAACTTCGCCAGCGCCGCCTGGGTGGGCCGGATGATCCTCGGTAACGCCTCGCCGTGGCACCAGTTGGACCTGCCGTGGGACGAGGCGCCCGGGTGGGACGGTATCCCGTGGGACCGCGAGGCACGACCGTCGCTCGACG
>JACCUL010000554.1 GCA_013811855.1 Acidimicrobiia bacterium | reverse complement strand
AGCTGGGCGGTCCGGCGCCGCACGACGGGGCTGTCGTCGGTCGCCGCTGACGCCAACGCCGGGCCGTCGAGCGCGCCCAGTCGCTGCAGCGCGCCGAGCGCGGTCGCCCGCACCTGCGGATCGGTCGAGCCGAGCCCGGCTCGCGCCGCCTGCTCGTCACCGGTGTGCCCGGCCTCGGCAACGCCACGGCGGTCCACCGCCGGGGGATCGTCGCCCGTGGTCACTTCTTGAGCAGGTCGGTCAGCGTCGTGACGACGAACGCCAAGCCGAACGCGGTGATCGTGGCGATCATCGCGCCGATGATCACGGCCAGGCCCGTGCTCGCCGTGGCCGACCACAGTCGGCGGACGGGACCGGCCCGGTGGTACGGCGCGGCGACGGCTTCGACCACCTCATAGGGCACCCTGCGTGCGGGAGCGGTCAGGTCGCGTTGGGGACGGGCCTGCGCTCTGGCAGTCTTACGCCATCCGGCGAGCAGCAGGGCGACGATCGCCAACCCGACGACCGCGGCCATCTGCACGGTGAGTTCGTTGACCGACACGCATTACGAGACGCTACCCCCACCCCCTCCGCCGCTCCCGAGCACCGAGGCGTCGGCCGACGAGCCGGCGCCGGGCGTGCGGCGACCGGCCCCGCGCCACCGCTGGTTCGCCGTGCCGCTCGTGGGCGTGGCCCTGCTGGCCCTGGTCGGGATCGTCATCGTGGCGCTGCTGCCGGCCAGCCTCGTCGCCGACAAGGAGGTCGGCAGCGACGAGGACCCGGCGATCCTCGTGGAGGAGGCGACGCCGTTCGCCCGCGTGCCGGCGTCCGCCACCGCCGTCGACGACCGGGTCACGTTCGGTGAGCTCGAGGGCCTCGTCGACGTCGACGAGGATCGCAACGGCGACATCTACTTCGTGACCATCACCGAGCCGCAGCAGTCAGTGCTGTCGTGGTGGGTCGGTCGGGACGAGGAGGAGGTCACGTTCCTCACCCGCGAGGAGAAGTACGGCCGCTCGACCCCGACGCAGGACCGGGCCATCTCGTTGACGATGATGCGCACGGCGACGCAGGTGGCGCAGTACGTGGCGCTGCGCGCCGTCGGCTACGAGGAGGCCCGGCTGGTCCCTGGTGAGGTGGTCATCGGCGAGATGGTCTGCCTGGAGGCGGTCGACGGCGAGTGCGTGCGCACGGCGCCCTCCGACGAGCAGCTCGACGTGGGCGACCGCCTGGTCGAGCTCGACGGCCGCCGGCTGAACACGGTGGACGACGTCATCGCCGCGCTCGTCGACAAGGAGGCGGGCGACTCCGTGACGGTGAGGCTCGAGCGCCAGGGCGTCGGCCCGCTGACCGTCACCGTCGAGCTGACCACGTCCCCCGACGACTCCGGTCGCACGATCATCGGCTTCGTTCCGTTCGACACCGCGACGATCGAGCTGCCGTTCGAGATCGACATCGACACGGGCGCCATCGGCGGCCCCTCCGCCGGACTGGCGTTCACGCTGACGCTGATCGACGAGCTGTCGGCGGGCGACCTGACCGGCGGCGCGGACATCGCCGTGACGGGTGCGATCCTCGACACCGGCGACGTCGGCGCCATCGGCGGGCTGGTCCAGAAGACGTCGGCCGTCCATCAGAACGGCATCGACTACTTCCTCGTCCCGACGGCGCAGGGCGAGGAGCAGATCGCCGCCGCCCGGGCCGTCGCCGGTGACGACCTCGAGATCATCCCCGTCGCCACGCTCGACGAGGCCCTGGCTGCGCTCGAGGCGCTGGGTGGCGATCCCCTCGTCGTCGACGCGCCGTAGCAACGATTGCCGCGAACGGCGAGAGGCCCCCGCGTACGCTCGCGGGGATGGCCATCTCCTTCTCGCGCCCCGATCCGTCCTCGCCGACGGCCGTCGCCGAAGCCGCGTTCGGCACGGCGCGTCGTGGGTTCGATCAGCAGGAGGTCCGTGACTTCCTGCGCATGGTGTCGGCCGAGCTGAGCCGGTTGCAGGAGCGTGAACGGTTCCTCGAGCGCGAGCTGCGTGCGGCCCAGGCCGGTCCCAGTGGCGTGGCGCCGGAGTTGGACGAAGAGACCGTCACCCGGCTGCTCGGCGAGGAGACGTCGCGCATCCTGCAGACGGCCCGAGAGAGCGGTCTGCAGATCAAGGCCCGCGCCGAGGAGGCCGCCGGCCGACTGCTGCGCGATGCCACCGACGAGGCGCAGCGCCAGCGCGAGGCGGCCGACGTCGAAGCGGCCCGCCGGCGCAGCGACGCCGCGGCCGACGCCGAGGCCGAGCTGGGGATGGCCAAGCAGCAGGGCCGGGAGATGGTCGAGGAGGCCAGGGCCTACCGGGAGCGGGTGCTCGGCGAGCTGGCTCGGCGCCGCGAGCAGGCCCGCCAGCAGATCGACCAGCTGGTCCACGGTCGCGATCGGCTGCTGCAGGTCTTCGAACGGGCCCGCCTGGTCGCCGTCGACGTCGTCGCCGACCTCACCCCGCTCGGTGGATCCGAGCTCGACATCGACCTGCTGCCCCCGACCGGCCCGGTGCCGATCATCGTGCCCGGAGCGGCCCTGGCCGACGCCTCGGCCGTCGACGACGCGGTGCTGGCCGGCTCGGCGGCGATGTTCGACCAGGAGCGCGAGGTCCCGGCCCCCGAGTCCGCCGAGTCCGCCGAGTCTGATGTCGTCGACGACGGTGAGCACCCCGGTGCCGATGTCGTCATGTTCCCGGCTGCCGGCCCGGTCGTGGTTCCGGCGCCGACCGGTGATCTCGAGGAGATTGAGGAGATCGAGGAGATCGAGGAGATTGAGGAGATTGAGGAGATCGACGACGACGACGTCACAGCGACCGATGTCGACGACCTCTTCGCCCGGCTGCGCGCCGATCAGCCGGCCGATGCCGCGGGGGTCGAGGTCGACACGGACGGCGCCCCTTCGGTGGTCGGCGACGCCGCCGCTCCGGCCGACGCCGCCGAGGGGGCCGTCGAGACGCCGTTCCAGCAGCGCGACGCGGCGCTCGTACCGCTGATCGTGGCCGCCGCCCGCAAGCTCAAACGGGTGCTCGCCGACGAGCAGAACGAGGTGCTCGACACGCTGCGGCGCAAGGAGCCCGTGCGCACCCTCGACGTCCTGGTGCCGTGGGCGTCGGAGCACGGCGACCGCTACGCCGATGCCGTCTCGGGGGAGCTGTTCCGCGCCGTCGGCGCCGGTGCGGCCTCGATCGCCGCCGACGCCGAGCTCGACGGCAGCGCCGCCGGCCCCATCGGCCCGGCCCGCGAATCGGTCGCCACCGGCCTGGTCGAGCCCTTGCGCGAGCGTCTCGCCCGCGCCGTCGAGGACGGCGACGGCGAGAACGAGGCCATCACCAAACGGGTGCGCGCCGTGTACCGCGAGTTCAAGACCCAACGCATCGACGAGCAGCTCGACGACGTGTTCCGGATGGCCCACGGCCGAGGCGTGCTGGAGGCGTTCGACGCCGGTGCCCAAATCGTGTGGAGCCGCGACCCCGCCCACGCCGCCTGCCCAGACTGTGAGGACAACTCGCTGAGCGGGCCGGTCACGGTCGGCGACGCCTTCCCGACGGGGCACACGTGCGCGCCCGCGCACGCCGGGTGCCGCTGCCTGCTCCAACGAGCTGACAGCTAGCTTCAGGCGTCGTGCGGCGCCCCTCCGACCTGCCTCGCAACGACGGCCGGACTCGCACCGGGAGGATCTCCGGGCGGGCCGTCCTCATCACCGTCGGGGTCCTGATCCTGGTCGTCGTCGTGTTCGGACGGGCCGTGGCCCGCTTCTACGTCGACTTCCTCTGGCACGACGGCCTCGGCCGCAGCGACGTGTTCTGGGGCGTGCTGCGGGCCAAGTTGACGCTCTTCGGGCTGTTCCTCGTCAGCTTCCTCGTGTTGGCCGGCGTCAACCTGTTGATCGCCGATCGACTGCGCCCGACCCGCTTCCCGGCCAACGTCCACCCCTACGTCGAACGCTTCCACGAGGTGTTCGGCCACCGCCTGCGCCTCGTGCGCTACGTCGGCGCCGGCGTGCTGGCCGTGATGGTGGCGCTGCCGACGACGTCGCAGTGGCAGTCGTGGCTGCTGTTCCGCAACAGCCAGTCGTTCGGTCGCGCCGACGACCAGTTCGGTGCCGACGTCGGCTTCTACGTCTTCGACCTGCCGTTCCTGGCGTTCGTGCTCGACTGGCTGTTCGTCGCCATGGTGCTGGTGCTGATGATCACGCTGCTCACGCACGTGCTCAACGGCGGGGTCGTGTTCGCGGCGCCGACGCCGTCGGTCCGCCCGGCGACCAAGGGGCACATCGCCGTGCTGCTGGCCGTGCTGGCGGCGCTGAAAGCGGCGGATTACTGGATCAGCCGCTACGAGACGACCAACGAACGACGCGGGTTCGTGCAGGGCGCCACGTACGCCGTCGTCAACGCCCAGTTGCCCTCGCTGATGCTGCTCGTGCTCATCGCCGTGCTGACCGCCGGCCTGTACCTGGCAACGTTGCGCGGGGTGTCGTGGCGGGTGCCGTTCATCGCCTCGTGCCTGTGGCTCGTCGTGCTCGTCGCCGGCAACCTCATCTACCCGGCGGCCGTGCAGTCGCTGGTGGTGCGGCCCAACCAGCAGGCCCGGGAGGCGCCGTACATCAGCCGCAACGTGCTGGCCACGCGGGTGGCGATGGACCTCAGCCTCGACCAGGTGATCGTGCGGGAGATCCAGTTGTCGTCGCTGACCGCCACCGACGTCGAGGCCGACGTGGCGCCACTACAGGACGTCCGGCTGCTCGATCCGGATCTGATGCTCTCGCGCTTCCAGATCGACCAGGGGCAGGAGGCCGGGCTCACCGTGGCCGACCTGGACCCCGACCGCTACCTCGTCGGAGACCGCCAGCAACAGGTCCTCGTGGCGGCACGGGAGCTGGACCTCGGCGGCAGCCCGAACCAGAGCTGGCAGGGGCGTCACCTCATCAACACGCGCGGCTGCGGGCTCGTCACGGCACCGGCAGGGCAGGTCCAGCAGACGGACCGCCCCGTCTACACCAACGTCGAGCTGACCCGGCCGGAGCTGTACTTCAGCCCGACGCTGACGGGATACGCCGTCGCCGGCACCAGTGAGACCGAGCGGGAGTGCGCGGCGAACGAGCCGTACAGCGGGACCTCCGGTGTGCGGATGTCGTCGTTCGTGCGACGGGCGGCCTTCGCCTTGGCGTTCCTCGACTACAGCGTGCTCGGGTCGGGCGCCATCGAGGACGACTCGCAGATGCTGTGGGTGCGCAACGTGCGCGACCGCCTCGACAAGCTGGCGCCATTCCTGTCCTACGACGGCGACCCCTACCCGGTGGTCGTCGACGGTCGGGTCAAGTGGGTCGTCGACGCGTACACGACGACCAATCGCTACCCGTACGCCCAGCGCATCGGCGGTGACGTGCAGCTGACGGTGGGCAGCGGGCTGTCGCGGGACGCCAACTACGTGCGCAACAGCGTCAAAGCGGTCGTCGACGCGTACGACGGGTCGGTCACGTTCTACGTCAACGATCCGGAGGACCCGATCATCCAGGCCTGGCAGGGCGCGTTCGGCGAACTGTTCACGCCGGGTGACGAGATGCCAGCCGAGCTGCGTGAGCACCTGCGCTACCCGGAGGACCTGTTCCGGGTGCAGACCGACGTCTACTCCAAGTACCGCCTCGAACCGGCGGCGTTCTTCCAGCGCGAGGGCGCCTGGTCGATCGCCCAGGCCCCGTCGTCCCAGCCCCGAGTCGACGACTCGGCGACGGCACCCGCCGGGCCGGCCGACACCGCCGACGGCGGAGCGGTCGACGAGCCCGACCTGGCGTCGGAGTCGTCGGCGGCCCGCTTCGAGCCTTACTACACGATGTTCCACGGGGTCCAGCCCCCGAGCGACGAGGACGAGTTCGTGCTGCTGCGGCCGTTCGTGCCGTTCTCCCGCAACGACGAGCGCACCCAGCTGCAGGCGTTCATGACGGCGTCGAGCGACCCCGCCACGTACGGGCAGCTCACCGCGTACCTGGTGCTCGACCCGCTGCCCGACGGTCCACGGACCATCGCCAACAACATGGACTCCGATCCGGACGTGAGCCGGGAGATCACGCTGCAGAGCGGTGGCGGGACGCGGGTGCGCTTCGGCGACCTGCAGATCGTGCCGGTCGGCGACGGACTCATCTACGTCCGGCCGTTCTACATCGGGGTCACCCAGCCGAACGGCAACGTCGTCACCGAGTACCGCTACGTCGTCGTGTCCCACCAGGAGCAGACGGCCTACGGGCGGTCGCTGCAGGAGGCGCTGGCCGGGATCTTCCCCGGCTTCGACGCGGAGCTCGGCGACCGGCTCGGGGAGACCCCGATCGACCCGACCGACCCGGTCGAACCGGTCGAACCGGGCGTGCCCGTCGAGCCGTCGGGCACGCC
>JACCUL010000553.1 GCA_013811855.1 Acidimicrobiia bacterium | reverse complement strand
CACGGCCGGGGCCACGAACGCCGCCCTGTTCGCCGTCGCCCTGCTCGCCGCCGACGACGCCGAGCTCGCAGCCGCGCTCGACGCCTTTCGCGCCGAACAACACGACGCCGCGGCGACGTCCACGTTGCCACCGCCTCCGTGATCGTGCCGCCGGCCACGCTCGGGATGCTGGGCGGCGGCCAGCTCGGTCGCTACGCGCTGATCAGCGCCCGCCTGGCCGGGTACCGCACGATCGTCCTCGATCCCGACCCGGCGGCGCCGGCGGGCGCGGTGGCCGACGAGCACCTCGTCGCACCGTTCGACGACCCCGCCGCCGTCGCCACGATGGCGGCCCGTTGTGCGCTCGTCACCACGGAGTTCGAGAACCCGCCGGCATCGACGTTGGACCGTCTTGCCGCCGCCGGCGTCGTCGTCGCGCCCCCGCCGGCCGCTGTCGCGGTGTGTCAGGACCGCATCGCCGAGAAGGCGTTCCTGACCAGTCTCGGGGTCCTCGTCGCCTCGTACGCCGTGGTCGTCGCTGAACCGGCCGATGATGCTCCGCTCCCCGTGGCGTCGCCGGCGATCCTCAAGACGGCCCGCTGCGGCTACGACGGCAAGGGCCAGCGCGCCGTCGAGCGGGCCGCCGACGTGGCTCCGGCCTGGCGCGACCTGGGCTCCGTGCCGTGTGTGCTGGAACAGCGGGTGGCGCTCGACGTCGAGGTCAGCGTCGTCGTGGCCAGGAGCGCGGACGGCCGCGCCGCCTCGTTCGCCGTCGCCGAGAACCATCACGTCGACGGCATCCTCGACCTCACCGTCGTGCCGGCGCGCGTCGTCCCTGCGCTGGCCGATCAGGCGGTCGAACTGGCCACCCGCGTCGTCGAGGCCCTGGAGTACGTCGGTGTGCTCGCCGTCGAGATGTTCGTCAGCGACGGCGAGCTCCTCGTCAACGAGCTGGCGCCGCGCCCGCACAACAGCGGCCACTGGACGCTGGATGCCGCGACGACGAGCCAGTTCGACCAGCAGGTGCGCGCCGTGTGCGGCCTGGCGCTCGGCCCGACGGCCATGACGGCGCCGGCCGCGGCCATGGTCAACCTGCTCGGTGACCGCTGGCGGTCGGGCGAGCCGGACTGGACGGTCCCCCTCGCCGATCCGCACGCCCGGCTGCACCTCTACGGCAAGGCCGAGGCCCGTCCCGGACGCAAGATGGGCCACCTCACCGTGCTCGCCGACGACCCGGATGACGCGGCGCGCCGAGCACTCGAGCTGCGCGATGCCCTGGTTGCCGGCACGGGTTGACCGTTCGACGGCACGACTACCATCCGTGCGTGCGCTCCAAAGACGTGGCGCAGGATCGAGGGGACATGCACGTGCATCCCGAGGTGGCCGAAGCGCTGACGCGTCTGCGCGAAACCGCCGCACTGCGACAGCAGGACGACCCGGTCGTGGCCGAGTTCCTCCCGCTCTACTACTCCGAGCTGGAGGAAGGCGACGTCGACGACCGCAAGCTCGACGACATGTACGCCGTCGGCGTCGCCCACCTCAACCTGGGGCGGGTCCGAGCGCCCGGCGAGACCGTGGTACGAGTCGTCGCCCCCGACCGCGAGCGCGACGGCTGGCAGACGCCGCACTCCGTGCTCTTCGTCGTCACCGATGACATGCCGTTCCTCGTCGACACCATCCGCATGGTCCTCGACCGGGGCGGCCTCGGCGTCCACCTGCTCGTGCACCCGATGCTCGCCGTCGAGCGCGACGACCGGCACGCGATCCAGTCGGTCGGCGGCGAGGGGCCGATCGAGGCGTGGACGCAGATCGAGATCGACCGCACGGACACCGCCACGGCCGCGGCCGTCGAGCGCGACGTGGCGGCCGCCGTCGACGACGTCCGCTCGGTCGTCGCCGACTTCACGGCCATGCGTGACCGGCTCGACGGGCTGGGCGACGTCGACCCGATCCTTCCGTGGCTCGCCGCCGGTCAGTTCGTGTTCCTCGGCGCCGCCGACTACACCGTCGGCGCCGACGGCTCGCTGTCGCTCGTGGAGGGCAGCGAGCTCGGGCTGGCCCATGGGAGTCCGCAGGCCGCCGATCCGTTTGCCGTGCCCGGTGACCGACCCGTCGTCATCGCCCGCACCGACGACACGTCGACGGTGTTCAAGGCGCAGCGCCAGACAGTCGTCGGCGTCCGCCCGAAGGGCCAACACGTCGAGCACCGGTTCGTCGGACTGCTCGCCACGAACGCCGCCCGGGTCAGCGTGTTCGACATCCCCGGCGTCGGTGAGCGCACCCGCGAGGCGTTGGAGCTGACCGAATCGGTGATGCACTCGCACCGCGGCCGGGCTGTGCGAACGCAGCTCGAGAGCCTGCCGCGCGACCTCGTGCTCGAGCTCGACCCGGCGGCGCTCGGTCAGCTCGTCAACGACATCGTCGGGCTGCAGGAGCGCCAGCTCGTGCGGGTCTTCGAGGTGCCCGAACCGGTCGGACCGTGGGCCACACTGCTCGTGTACCTGCCCCGCTCGAGGTTCACCGCCGAGCTGCCTGCGCACGTCGCCGACACCGTGGCCGCGGCCTACGAGACCACCGACCGGACCTTCGAGACGTCCGTCGGGGCCAGCTCGCTGGCCCGCATCGCCGTCAGCGTGCGCCGCGCTGATCGCACGGTGAGCACCGACCTCGACGCGCTGGCCCGCACGATCGACCAGCAGTCGACGTCCTGGCACGACCGGCTGCGCGCCGTGCTCGTCGGCGAGCTCGGCGAGGAGAAGGGCCGCGAGCTGTTCGACCGCATCGGCCTCCGCGCCCCGGCGGCGTACCGCGCCGACGTCAGCCCGGAACGGGCCATCGGCGACGTCACGCGCATCGCCGCGCTGCTCAACGGTGACGCCGCTTCGACCACGTCGCTCGGCCACACCGTGGACGCACCACGCTCGGAGTGGCGGTTCCGCGTGTACCGCAAGGGCGCGCCGGCGGCGCTGTCCGAGCTGCTGCCACTGCTCGACCACCTCGGGCTCACCGCATTGGACGAGCAGCCGTACACGTTCGGCAGCGGAGCCGAGCGGGTCTACCTCTACGACATCGGCGTGCGGGTGCCCGATTCGGTCGAGCTCGACGAGCGCCGCTGCTCCTCGATGCAGACGGCGTTCGGCGCGCTGCTGGCCGGTCAGGTCGAGAGCGACGGCTTCAACCGGCTCGTCCTGCTGGCCGGGCTCAGCGCCCGCGAGGCGGCGCTGATCCGGGCGTACGGCAAGTACCTCCGCCAGATCGGCTTCGCTTTCAGTCAGCAGTACATCGAGGACTCGCTGGCCGCCCACCCGAAGCTGGTGGCCGACATGGTCGCACTCTTCAAGGCTCGCTTCGATCCCGCGGTCGAGGATCGGGACGGGGTGGGCGCGGCTGTCCGGGGGCGCGTCACCGAAGCGCTCGATGCCATCCCGAGCCTCGACGACGACCGCATCTGCCGCATCTTCCTGACGTTGATCGAGGCCACGGTCCGCACGAACTACTTCCGCGATCGGCCGGCCATCGCGTTCAAGCTCGACCCGACGGCGATCCCCGAGCTGCCGCTGCCCCGGCCGCGCCACGAGATCTGGGTGTGCGGCCCGCGCGTCGAGGGTGTCCACCTCCGTGGTGGCGCCATCGCCCGCGGTGGCCTGCGCTGGAGCGATCGGCGGGAGGACTTCCGCACCGAGGTCCTCGGCCTGATGAAGGCGCAGATGGTCAAGAACGCCGTGATCGTGCCGACCGGTGCCAAGGGCGGCTTCGTCGTGAAGCGCCCGCCAGCCGACTTCGAGGCCATGCGGACCGAGGTCGTCGAGTGCTACAAGGCGTTCATCCGCAGCCTGCTCGACGTCACCGACAACATGGTCGGCGGCGCCGTGGCGCACCCGCCGGACACGGTCATCCACGATGGCGACGACCCGTACCTCGTCGTCGCCGCCGACAAGGGCACGGCCACGTTCAGCGACATCGCCAACGAGATCTCCCTCGAGTACGGCTTCTGGCTCGGCGATGCGTTCGCCTCCGGCGGCAGCGCCGGCTACGACCACAAGGTGATGGGCATCACGGCCCGTGGTGCGTGGGAGAGCGTGCGCCGCCATGCCAGCGTGCTCGGTCGCAACGCCGACACCGACCCGCTCACCGCCGTCGGCGTCGGTGACATGTCGGGCGACGTGTTCGGCAACGGCATGTTGCGCTCGCGGGCACTGCGACTCGTCGCCGCCTTCGACCACCGCCACGTGTTCGTCGATCCCGATCCCGATCCCGAGGTCGCCTACGGGGAGCGGGCCCGCCTGTTCGCGATGCCTCGCTCGAGCTGGGCCGACTACGACACTGCGCTCATCTCGCCCGGCGGCGGGGTGTACGCCCGCACCCAGAAGTCGATCGAGCTGAGCCTGCAGGCGCGGGCCGCGCTCGGCGTCGGCGAGGGCGCCATGACGCCGAACCAGCTCGTCTCGGCCGTGCTGCGGGCGCCCGTCGACCTGCTGTGGAACGGCGGCATCGGCACGTACGTCAAGTCGGGGCTGGAGAGCGACGCCGACGTCGGCGACCGGGCCAACGATGGCGTGCGGGTCAACGGTGGTGACCTGCGCTGTCGGATGGTGGGGGAGGGCGGCAACCTCGGCCTCACCCAGCTCGGCCGGGTCGAGTACGCGCTGACCGGCGGCCTCGTCTACACCGACGCCATCGACAACTCGGCCGGCGTCGACTGCAGCGACCACGAGGTCAACATCAAGATCCTGCTCGACGGTGTCGTCGAGGCCGGCGAGCTGACCGGCAAGCAGCGCAACCAGCTGCTGGAGTCGATGACCGACGAGGTCGGCGAGCTTGTGCTGGCCCACAACCAGGCCCAGACTTTGGCGCTCGTGATCGCCCGCCGGCAGGCGCTGCCGATGATCAACGTGCACGCCCGGTACATCGAGGCACTGGAGTCCGAGGGTTGGCTGGACCGGGCGCTCGAGTTCCTGCCGACCGACAAGCAGATCGCCGAACGCCAGGCCCTCGGCCACGGTCTGCAGGCGCCCGAGTTCGCCGTGCTGATCGCCTACACCAAGAACGCCAACGTCGCCGAGGTCGTCAAGAGCGACCTACCCGACAGCGACCACCTCGTCGACGACCTGGTGACGTACTTCCCGACCGACCTTCGGAAGCGGTACGCCGACAACATCCTCCGGCACCCGCTGCGCCGGGAGATCATCGCCACCGGCGTGGTCAACCAGATGGTGAACCTGTCGGGCATCTCGTTCGACCATCGGATGACCGAGGACACCGGTGCATCGGTGGTCGACGTGACCCGGGCGTGGATCGTCGCCCGCGACGTGATCGGCTTCCCGCAGCTCTGGGCGGAGATCGACGCATTGACCGGGGATATCGCCCTCGACACCCAGCTGGAGCTGTTCCTCGAGTGCCGGAAGATGACCGAGCGGGCGACCCTGTGGTTGCTTCGTCACCGGCGTCCGCCGATCGACATGGCCGCGCTCGTCGAGCAGTTCACGCCGGGCATCAGCGCATTGTCGTCGTCGATGGAACCGGTGCTCGCGGGGCGCATGGCGGCGTCGGTGCTGTCCGGCGAGGCATCTCGACTGGCCGCCGGGGTGCCGGAGGCGTTGGCCGAACGGGCCGGCGTCTGGCCGCTGATGCACACGGGGTTCGACCTCGTCGAGGTCGCCGAGGCTCACGGACGGGAGCTGTCCGAGGTGGCCGGTGTGCAATGGCAGCTGTTCGACCGGTTGGACCTGATCTGGCTGTGGGACGGCATCGGCACGCTGCCGCGATCGGACCGCTGGCAGACCCAGGCCCGCTCGGCGCTGCGCGACGACCTCCTGACCGCGCTGGCCGAGTTGACGGCGACCGTGATCGAGACGGCCGACGGATCGGTCGACCGGTGGCAGGCCGCCAACGAGCGTTCGGTGGCGCGCGTGCTGGCGATGTACACCGAGATCCGGCGGGCCGAGAGCTACGACCTGACGACGCTGTCGGTCGCCCTCCGCCAGCTCAGGAACCTGGCGCTGACGAGCCTCGTGCGCTCCTGATGGCCGACCGTGCCGCCGAGCTGCGGGAGGACCCATGATCGTCGTGGCCGGGAAGACCTACGTCGGCGTCAGCGACCGTGACGCCTACCTCGACGGATGCCGAGCCGTCATCGAAGCGGCACGGCGGGCGGCATCGACTCCTACCTCTCGACGACGCAGTTGACCTAGCCGAGATCACTCGCGTCCCGCTGCCGGCGGAGGTAGGCGTCGCAGTGCTCGCGCGATCGGCAGGTCGAGCACCGACGCCACGGTACGCGCGTGACGCATGTCCCGGAGGCCGAACCGGCTGCGGCCGGCGTCCGTGTCCTACGTAGCGTGGGATGTCGTGCGCGCCAGGAGCCTGATCGTCATCTGCGGCGTCGTCGGCGCGGCGTTGGCGGCCGGCTACGGCGTGCTGTTCACGGTGCTCGACGAGTACCGCGACGACTACGGCATCGGCGAGACGGCGCTCGGCGGGGTCATCGGGATCGGGTTCTTCGCCGGTTTCATCGCCCAGGTCGTGATCGCCCCGTTGGCCGATCGCGGCTACGCCCGGCGCCTCGTGCTCGGCGGCATGATGCTCGACATCGTCGGTCTCGTGCTGATGGCCGCGTCGACGACGATCGTGCCCCTGCTGGCCGGGCGGTTCGTGATGGGCGTGGGTGTCGGGATGGCCGTCCCGGCCATGCGGCGCATCGTCATCCTCGGTGACCCGGCGAACCTCGGCCAGAACCTCGGGCGGCTGCTGGCCGCCGACGTCGCCGGCTTCGCCGCCGGGCCTGCGATCTCGGCGCTGCTCGCCGAACCGTTGGGGATCGCCGCGCCGTTCCTCGTCATCGCCGCCGTGACGACGGCGATGCTGCCGTTCGTGGCCCGGACCCACGTGGCGGAGACCGCCGAGCCGACGCGCCAACGCTTCGCGTTCGACCTGCTGCGCAACCGCCCGTTCGCCGGCGCCGTGGCGCTCGGCTGCTCGGTGTGGGTGATGATCGGCGCCTTCGACGCCCTGTGGTCGGTCGTGCTCGACGACCTCGAGACGAGCGACTGGATCAGCAACCTCGGCATCACGCTGTTCGCCCTGCCGCTGGTGATCTTCGGTTCCATGGGTGGCCGGCTGGCCCAGCGAGTGGGTCCGTTCCGGGTCGGCACGATCGGTCTGCTGCTCGGCGCCGGCTACATGTTCCTGTACGGCGTGCTGCCGTCCGGAGGGTGGATGTTCGCCTTCGCCATGGTGCACGCCGTCAGTGACGGGCTGACCGTCTCGAGCACCGGCGTCGCCGTCGGCCTCGTCGTCGAGGGTGAGCGCCAGGCCGGCGCCCAAGGCGTGCTCGGCGGGTTCCAGACCCTCGTCGCCGGCGTCGTCGCGCTGCTGACCGGGCTCGTCTACGAGCACCTCGGCAGAACGTGGGCGTACACGACGGCGTCGGTGGCGATGCTGGCGCTCGTCGTCGTCGGCCTCTGGCTGGCCCACACCGCCTGGCACCTCCGCGGCGCCGTGGGCGACCTCCCAGCCCCCGACCCCGACCCCCTCGGCGCCCCCATCAGCGCTTGACACCCGCGCCCGGCCGCGTTGTGCCGCGTCGGCGTTCTGTGGCACCGAACAAGCGCGAGTCGCGTCTGTTCGGTGCCACGGAAGCGAAAGTGGGCCGCCCGTGACACCCCGGTGCTGAGTGCGTGGCATGACCAACACCGACCGTCGCCTGGCGGCGGTCGCGACAGGTCAGCACGGCATCATCGCCCGCCGGGCGGCGCACGCCGCCGGCGTCAGTGACACCGAGCTTCGGAGTCGGATCCAGAGCGGCTTCCTCGTCCAGGTCGGTCCACACGCGTTCCGACTCGCCGGAGGGCGCTCCTCGTTGGCCGACGACCTCAGGGCGGTCCTCGCTGACATCGGAGCGCCGTGTTGGGCATCGGGGCCGACGGCGGCTGCGCTCCACGGGTTCGACGGGTGGTCGCGGCCCGTCCGCTGCACATCACGGTGCCGCGTGGTCGCAACATCCGCCGCCGCGGCGTCATCGTCCGAACGGCCTGTGACATGCCACCCATCGATGTCGAGGAGCGTGACGGGATCCGACTGACGAGTCCGACTCGGACGATCGTCGACCTCGCCGTCGCGTCCAGTCCTGCGCAGCTCTCCGTCGCGGTCGACTCGGCCTTGCGCGACGGGCTGACGAGCGAGGACTTCCTCCATCGGCGGATCGCCGGGCTGCGGGGGAAGGGTCGGTACGGACTGCCGGTGCTCGTCGACGTGCTCGAGGGGCGAGAGGTCACCCGCGGTGGCCACAGCTGGTTGGAGCGGACGTTTCTGCGCCTCCTCGCCGAGGCCGGCCTGCCGCGGCCGACGACGCAGGTCGTGCTGTCGCGGGCCGGCGACCGCATCGTCCGAGTCGACTGCTGGTTCGCGCCGACCAACGTCGTGGTCGAGCTCCTCGGGTATCGGTTCCATCGTTCCAAGCAGCAGCTCACCCGGGATAGCGAACGGCTGAACGCGGTCGCGCTCGACAGATTCGTTCCCTTCCAGTTCAGCTACGACATGGTGGTCGGGGACCCCCGGTCGACCGTTGCCACCGTCCGCCGAGCCCTCGACCTCGCCGTGCTGCGATCGGCCTGAACGGCGGCCCGACGGGTCGCGGCGCTACCCTCCAGCGGGCTATGGCCGGCGATCCCCAGGCGATTCCGCGGTACCGGATCGCGCCGTCGCCGACCGGGTTCTTCCACGTCGGCGGTGCTCGCACGGCGCTGTTCAACTGGGCGCTGGCCCGTCGCGAGGGCGGGCGGTTCGTGCTGCGGATCGAGGACACCGACCAGGCCCGCGATCGGCCGCAGTGGACGACGGGGATCATCGAGGCGCTGGCCTGGCTCGGCATCTCGTCCGACGATCCGACGTTCGAGGGCCCGTACTTCCAGAGCGCCAACGCAGCGGCGCACGTGGCCGCCGCCGAGCGCCTCTTCGCCGCCGGCCACGCCTACTACTGCGACCTCACGCCCGAACAGGTCCAAGAGCGGTCAACCTCGTCGGGCCGCCCGGGCTACGACGGCTACTCGCGCGAGCGCGACCTCGCGCCAGGTCCCGGCCGCGTGCTGCGCTTCCGCGTCCCCGACGGCACGACCATCGTCCGTGACCGCATCCGCGGCGACGTCACGTTCGAGCACGCCGCGATCGAGGACTTCGTGCTCCTGCGCGGCAACGGCCGGCCGATGTTCCTGCTGGCCAACGTCGTCGACGACATCGAGATGGGCATCACCCATGTCGTGCGGGGCGAGGAGCACCTGCCCAACGCGCCCAAGCAGCAGCTGATGTGGTCAGCGCTCGGCCACGGGCCGCCGATGTGGGCGCACGTCCCGGTGCTCGTCAACGAGCAGCGCAAGAAGCTGTCCAAACGCCGTGACAAGGTGGCCCTCGAGCAATACCGGGACGAGGGCTTCCTGGCCGCGGCGATGGTCAACTACCTGATGACGCTGGGCTGGGCCCCGGCGGGCGACACCGAGATCGTGCCGTGGGCGCAGATCGAGGAGGAGTTCCGCATCGAGGACGTCACCCACTCGCCGGGCTACTTCGACGTCAAGAAGCTCGCCGCCTTCAACGGCGAGTACGTGCGCGCGCTGCCGGTCGACGAGTTCGTCGATGCGTGCCGACCATGGCTCCCTGCGCACTACGACCTCGACACGTTCACCGCCATCGCCCCGCTCGTGCAGACCCGCGTCGTCACGCTGGCCGAGGCGCCGGGACTGGTCGACTTCCTGTTCCTCGACGAGCCGCAGATCGACGAGGCGGCCTGGTCGAAGGCGATGGGTCCCGAGTGGGCCGGCCCGCTGCTCGACGCCGCCATCGACGCGTACGGCGCGGCGAGCTGGGACACCGACACGTTGAAGGTCGAGCTCGAGCGCATCGGGGCCGAGCACGGCCAGAAGCTCGGCAAGGCCCAGGCGCCGGTCCGGGTGGCCGTGACGGGCCGGACGGTCGGGCCGCCGCTGTTCGAGTCGCTCGAGCTGCTCGGCCGGGAGCGGACGCTCGGTCGTCTGCGCGCGGCGCGGGCGAAGCTGGCCGAACCCGCCCCGATGCCGTGAGCGACGACACACCGATCGTCCCCGACGACTGGACCGACGAGCGGGTTGACGGCGCCTGGCGGCCGGGCGACCGCCGTCGACCTCCCTCGAACCTACGTCGCGCGGTGCGTGCCGGTGTGCTCGTCGTGCTCGTCGTGCTCGGCTACTACCTGATCAGCCTGTTCCAGGTGTGGTCGACGGGCCGCAGCGACCAGGCCCGAGCGGTCGACGCCATCGTGGTGATGGGCGCCGCCCAGTACGACGGCGAGCCCTCGCCACAACTGGCGGCCCGGCTGGATCACGTCGTCGAGCTGTGGCCGCAGCGGTTGGCCCCGCTCGTCGTCGTGACCGGCGGCAACCAGCCCGGTGACCGCTTCACGGAGGCCGAGGCGTCGGCCCGCTACCTCGCCGATCGCGGCGTCCCGGCCGACGCCATCCTGCGCGAGGAGGTCGGTGGGACGACATACGAGTCGATGCAGGGTGTGGCCTTGCTGCTCGCCGAGCGGGGGCTCGACACCGTGCTCGTCGTGACCGATCCCTACCACTCGCTGCGCAGTCGCCTCGTCGCCCAGCAGGCCGGGTTGACGGCGTACGTGTCGCCGACCCCGACCAGCGTGGTCACCGGCGGCCGGTCGTTCGCCCGCCACCTCCAGGAAGCCGCCGGCGTGGCCGCCGGTCGCATCATCGGCTTCGACAGGCTCTAGCGGCCGGTCCACCGCCCGGTAGGCTCTCCGCTCCGCTCTGTGGGGAGTGGTGTAACTGGCAACACAGCAGATTCTGGTTCTGTAGTTAGGGGTTCGATTCCTCTCTCCCCAGCTCGCCCGAGACTGGCGACCGCCGGGTATGGCGCCGGCTCGACGCCGATCTGCTCCATGCGGTCGCAGTACGTGCGGTACATCCGGTGCGCCTCGCCGTGGCGCTGGTCGGCCCGCAGGCTGCGCACCAGCGCCAAGTGCGCCCGCTCGTCGTCGGGGTCGCCGTCGAGGACCCGCAGCAGCAGGCGGGTGGCGCGGTCGTGCTCGCCGTTGCGTCCGGCCAGGTCGGCGAGCGCCCTGATGACGGCCACGTATGTCGTGCGGACCACGTCTCGGATCGGCCGCGCCCATTCCTCGTAGGCGTCCTCCTCGAACGGCTCGCCGGAGTACGCCGTCTCCGCCGCCGTCAGCGCGGCTGACGCACCAGGGTCGCCAACGGCGAGGGCGCCCAGGCCAGCCTCGGCGCAGGCCAGGAACCGCTCGAGGTCGCCGTCGCAGTGCTCCGTGCGCAACGACACCGCGGCTCGGTCGGCGGTGAGGAAGTGATCGGCCGGGAACGACTTCGCCGGGTCGAGCAGGGACCGCAACGTCGAGAGCGCCACCGACAGCTTCTTGCCCGCCCGATCGGGTGCCTCGTCCGGCCAGAGCACGTCGAGCAGCACATCCCGACGGACCAGTCCGCCCCGCTTGGCCACGAGCACCTTGAGCAGGTCGCGAGGCTTGCGCGATCCCCAGTCGCGAGCCGAGATCGTCCCGCCGACGCGGTCGACGCGGAAGGCGCCGAGCACGTGGATGCGGAGGGCGCGTCGGGGGCCGTCGCGCAGTTCGTTCGCCAGGTGGGCGGCCTGCGCGGCGTGCTCCCGCGCCCCGGCGAGGCG
>JACCUL010000533.1 GCA_013811855.1 Acidimicrobiia bacterium | reverse complement strand
GTCCTGACTGGTCGAAGCCGAGCGCGGTGGCGGCGGCGGCGACCGTCCCCCGTTCGTCGATGGTGATGTCGGCGGCATGGACGGCGGCGTCGAGGAAGGCGCCCGGCGTGATCGAGGGATACGCGCCGGGTGCCGCGCCGATGTCGGTGAGCCAGTCCATGAGGTCGATCTGGTAGGTGTCGTCCCACTTCGGCAACAGCAGCTCGTACGGCCCGGTCGTGAACGTCCGGTCGACCTCGTCGAGCAAGTCCTGGTCGAGACGATCGAGGAGCTCCTCGTAGCGTCCCTCGTCGGGAACGAGCACGAGCATCGAGTAGGCGCCGCCGGCGTAGGGGATCTCGGCGCCGACGAACCCGTCTCCGGTGCCGCGGCGGTCGGCCAGCTCGAGCTCCTGCATGAACGACGTCGCGACCTCGGCGCCGTCGAGCGTGGTGAAGACGCCGCTGACCGGACCGTACTTCCCGAACGGTCGCTCCCACTCGGCGGCGAAGTACAGGGTGTCGGTCAGCACGAGCACCGTCATCGGCGTGATGAAGTCGATCGGCAGCAGCTCGGGAATGAGCCCCTCGGTGCGGTCGCTCGCCCAGTCGTTGATCACGCGACGGCTGCCCTCGCCGTCACCGGCGAAGTCGAGGGGGACGACGTCCGCGCCGTGCTCGGAGGCGAGGAGGTCGATCCAGTCCTGGGCCGGCTCGATCCCGACGCTTGGCCAGATGCGGTCGGCGATCGTCACCGTCACCTGATCGGACTGAGAGTCGGCGACCTGCAGATCGAGCGCGTTCCACGCCTGGTGCGCGTGATCGGGATGTCCGAACGCCGAGCTGATCGCCGCCCGCGTCGGATCGTCGGCGGCCGCAGCCGCCATCAAGAGCGCATGCCCGATGCTCACCGGGCTGAACACGACGTTGTCCTCGGCGGGTTGCTCACGAAGCAACGCGAACCCGGCGTCGTTCCACCCCCGCACGAGTTCCGCCACCGGAGCGTCAGCGGCGACCTCGGCGCGCACGACCCCCTGGCTCACTTCGAAGGCCCGCGGCGGATCCGACGACGGCGTCGATGTCGAACGGGATGACGACGTCGGCTCGGTCGTCCCATCGACAACCGCCGGATCGGCACCTCCGCCGCACGCCGCGGCGGCGACGACCACCGCGAGCGCAGCGAGCAGTGCGACCCTCACGAAGGTCTGACGCCACCACACCCGTCGCGGTTCCCGAGCGACCCGAACCCCAATTGTCAGTGCGGGAGCCGTTCGCGGACCAGGCGAGCCGCCAGTCGGCGGGCGTCGTCGGACGGCGCCGCTCCGGCGTTCTCGGCCAGGAAGTCCCGGTACTCCCGGTAGGCGTGGAGTGCCTCGGTGTGACGGCCGTCGTCGGCAAGGGCTTCCATGAGCAAACGACGGGCCCCGTCGCGCCACGGATGTCGAGCGACGAGCACGTCCAGCTCGGCCACCGCCTCACCGAACCGGCGCAGGTCGATCAACGCGGCGGCGCGACGCTCGAGAGCGACGGCCCGGAGCTCACCGAGGCGAGCGGCATCGGCCGCGGCCCAGGCCTCGTGGGCGAACTCGTCCAGCGCGTCGCCGTGCCACAGCGACAGCGCACGGTCGATCCGTGCGAGATGGCCGGGCTCACCCGTTCCGGCCACCAGCGTCGCGAACACGTCGGCGTCGACATCGGCGTCGAGTCGGTAGCCGATCGGATCGCTGCGTACGAGGCCATCGCCCGCAGTCCGGCGCAGGCGGGAGACCGTCGTGCGCAGGGCACCGCTCGACACGCCCAACAGATCGCTCAGGTAGTCGGCTCGCATCGTGCGGCGCGCATTGAGCGCCAACACGGCGAGCAGCCGACGCTGGCTGACGCTCGGCGGATCGGTGACCGCGCCGTGCTCGTCGACGATCTGCACCGGACCGAGAACGCGCACGTACCCAGCGGTGCTCCACCCCGCGTCGCCCGTGCTCTTGCCCCCACGCGCCGATGTTACGCCGGTCGCTCGATCGGGTGACGCGGCGCTGATGCACGCTGAACCGCCGGGGTCGAGAGTCGGCCGGGACCAGCCGCGCGGCGCGCCTGGACGCGTCTCCGAGGGAGTAGGAGGACACGATGTACCTGTTCAACCGTTCGGCCACGCTCGACCGGCACCACTTGGTCGAGGCGACGGGCGCGGCGGTCGAGATCGCCGGCATGGTCACCCAGATCAGCGGGCTCCCCGTCTCGGTTTTCATGTCCCGTTACGGCGCGCCGCTCAACGCCGTCAGGTGGAGCACACGCGTCGAGTCGCAGGCCGACCTGCAGGTGGCGATCGAGAAGTGCCTCGCTGACGACGGGTACCTCGAATGGATCGGGACCCACACCGACCTCTTCGAGACTGCGCCGAGCGATCAGCTCTCGAAGGTCGTGTCCTCGTCACTCACCCCGGAGCCCAAGCGCTTCTACACCGTGCTGAGCGCGGCGGCCGTCGCCGGCAAACAGGCCGAGGCGATGGCCTACGGCGTGCGGGCCCAGCAGTTCGTCGCCGAAGCCACCTGCTTGCCGAACGCCTTCCTGAGCGGCGTCTACGGCGCCTTCGGCACCGTCGCCTGGATCACCGGCGCCGACTCGATGAGCGACCTCGACGCGGTCGTCGACATGCAGATGACCAACACCGACTTCCACGAGCTCGTCAACGAGGCCGGCTCGCTGTTCCTCCCGGGATTCGGCATGGGCGGCCTCATCGAGAAGATCAACTGACACGTCCACCCTGCTGACGATCTCTCCTGCGGTGCAGAGGTCGTCGACACGGACCGGTCAGCGCCAGTGGTCGTCGATGTCCCGGTGACGACCAGGGTGTGTACTCTCAGTGGCAGCACGATTCTCGATCGTGTCGGGTCCTGCTCTGGCAGGTTCCGGGACGCGTTGCTCCGAACCCCGGTGGCGCCTTGATTGCAGCCTCGAGGGGCAGGAACCAGCATGTCGACCATCACGATCCCCGTCCTGGAACCACCGGACGTGTCGTGGCGGATGCACCCATCCAAACTGTCGGTCGTCAAGGCCGTGACGCGGCGGATGGTGCCGTACCTCATCGAGGCGACACTCATCCCGACGGTCCTGTTCTACGTGTTCCTGATCACGCTCGAGCTGAAGTGGGCGATCGTCGCCGCCCTGGGCTGGACCTACGCCGCGGTCGGGCGGCGCATCCTCGCCCGGCGCCCGGTGCCCGGCCTCCTGGTGCTGGCGACCCTCGGGATCTCGGTACGCACGGTGATCTTCCTGTTCAACCAGAACCACCTCGTCTACTTCTTCCAGCCGATCCTGCGCACCGTCGCCACCGCCGTGTTCCTCGCCATGTCGGTCCTCGTCGGGCGGCCCCTCATCACCCGCTTCGCCGCCGACTTCTGTCCGCTCAGCCCGGAGGTCCAGACCCGTCCGGCGGTGATGCAGCTCTTCCGCCGCCTCACCTACCTATGGGCGGCCGTCAACGCCATGGCCGCGGCGGTGAGCCTGACGCTGCTCCTCACCGTCCCCGTCGCCGTCTTCGTCGGCACGGCGACCGTCTCGGCGTGGATCATCACCTGCAGCGGCGTCGTGCTCACCGTGTCGGACTCGGTGCGCACCGCCCGCAACGAAGGGCTCCACACGGCGGTCGCTCCCAACGGGAGACTGCGCGCCTACGTCAGCGATCCCTGACATCTGGCGCCCGGCGGCGAGGGCGGCGGTCGGCGGCCCGGGTCAGCGTCCGTCAGACGCTGAGACGGGCGGTCAATTCCCGCTTCGCCACCTCGAACTCCTCGAAGCTGATGGCGTCGGCTTCGAAACGATCGTGAAGCGCGGCCAGGTCCGCCAGCACCGTCGCCTCGTCAGACGGCGTGATCGGCGCCTCTTCCGGTTCGGTCTCGGCGCGGCGCTCGACTCGCCGCGCCAACTTGGCGGCGGCCTTGTCCCGTCGAGCTCTCTCGCGCTGCTGCTTCTGGAAGCTCGCCTGGCTCATGTCATGCCTCGATCAGCGCTGGCGAACGAAGTGGGCCCCGGCGCCCAAGCGATCGACGCGTACACGGCGGCCGTCGTCGCCCCGCGACTGATGAACCCGAACCCTCGCTGGTTGTCGAGAAACCTTGCACCACATCCAACCCACTTCATGTAGCCGGACCGCCGACATGGCGGCCTGTGCCAACGAGGGTAGGCGTCGTTCCGAGCAATCCCACATCGCCAGGATCCCGGCATGAGCTCGGTCCGACGCCATCCGATGCCGCGCCGTCCGTTCCCACCATCGCCTGGACCCTGCGATCGCCCGTGGATCTCGGGTGACCGCACGTGACCGACCACGGCGCCACAGAAGCCAGCGGCCATCCCGGTGGAGCACGGCAGACGGACGTTCCGTGGCGGACGGGACGCAGTTTGGTCGTCCACCAGGGGCGCACTGCGGGGATCGCTTTGGGCGGCCGTGAGCGAGATTGGAGCGGTACTCGGTCGGGCACCGTACAGAACCATGGGTTCGGACGCCATCGCCCGGCGCGATGTGCTGCGGTTCCGGTTTCATCGCCATCAGCTCGATCGGGAGCCCGACTCGGCCAAGTCGGTCACCGACGTCGGCCTCCTCGACCATGGCGCACAGGACACGGGCCCCGACGGATGGGCGTGGGCGCTGGCGGTTTGCGGGGCGCCGACCAAGGCGTTACGGCGCGGGGCCGACCCGCCAGAGGCCCTCGCGATCGCATGGACGTTGCGGGGCGCGCCTCACGCCTACCGCCGACGGGATCTGTCCGCGGTGGCAACGGCCACGGCGCCATGGTCCGAGGCCGACGCGGCGAAGCGTGTGTTCGACGCCGCGACGTCGTTCCGGCGAGGCAAGATCGAGGTACTCGACGCCCTCGGCGTGATCGCCTCGACCATGCGCGCGATCGTGACTCGGCCGACGGTGAAAGGCGACATGTCGCGCCAGCTCAGCGACGAGCTTGGCGCGCCGTACGTCCGCTACTGCAAGCCGTGCGATGCCACCCACATCTACGAGCAGCCGTTCCGGCTCGCCGCGCCGCAGGCGGGGCTCGTGCTCCAGCCCGGCACGTCACCGCCAGTGCTCGATCGTGTGAAGGGGTTCCGGGCGCCCAATTGCAGGCACCTCGGCGATGAGGCCGAGCCGACATTCGATGTCGTGCGCAACCATCTGCGCTTCTTCGGTCCCACCACCGTGGCCGACGTGGCCGGCTACATCGACAGCCCGAAGGGCGACGTGAAGGAGCACTGGCCCGACGACGTCGAGGAGGTCGTCGTCGACAACGCGAAGCGGTTCGTGCTCGCCGGCGACGGGGACGACCGGCCCACCAGTGATGGCGTCGTGCGCCTGCTCGGCCCGTTCGATCCCTTCCTCCAATTGCGCGACCGCGAACTGTTGGCTCCCGACGCCGCCCAACGCAAAGACCTCTGGCGCACACTCGGCCGGCCCGGGGCCGTCGTCGTCGACGGTGAGGTACTCGGAACGTGGCGGCCCAAGACGTCGGGCGACCGGCTCACGGTGACCATCGATCTGTGGCGTCGCCCCCGAAGCGGCGAACGGTCGCAGGTCGATGAGCACGCGGCGCGCCTCGCCGCCTTCCGCGGCGTCGCGCTGAAGGCCGTCATCGTGACCTGACGCCCCGGGGATCGCCGCCGCTGCCTGTTCCGGTGGGGATGCCCGCCGACTCCGCGTCGACGATCGGTGGGCGCGAACTCGTATGCGCGGCCCATGGCGAGTACCGGTTTGCTCAACCATGACGGGCGGCCCGCACGTCGGGAGCGTCGGCCAACTCGATGATGCGAGCGTGTCCTCGACGCCGTGCCTCCTCGGAGGTGTGGACGGAAGATGGGCCGAGCACGAGGTGATGTGGGTGCTTGTGGGCCGACCCGATGACGAACTCGGCGGAACCTTCGGCCCGGATCTCGATCGGTGTGTTGCCGTCGGCGAACACGGCGAGCTCCCGTTCGAGGCCGACGCCGGCAGTGTGCAGGACGCCCTTGGTTCACGGCGAGCCAGGCGAGATCGTGATCCACGTGTGGGTCATAGGTCCAGAGTTCGCCGTCCATGAGCTGGACGTGCATGTAGGTCATCGGCAGCTGCGTCGGCACAGAGCTGCGGAGGGAGCCGTAGTCGCCGATGAGTGTCCGGGACCCGGCCATCGCCCTCGACGAGGTCGGCGTCGATGTGGGCGCTGGTCGCCTGCGCCAGCTCGATCGCGGGTGGTAACGCGACCCAGAGCTGGTAACCGCGGCTGGGTGTCCCGGGCGACGGTTGCCCCCAGTGCCACACGCCGCCGGCAGCTTGCATCCATTCCAGATTGCCGACCGCCATCGATCCGCTCTTGCCCGTGGAATCGCCGTAGTCCAACGCGCCGTCCAGGAAGGTGGTGTGCGTAGCGATCCCCGAGTGGGGATGGGCGTTGAACCCGAACCCGCTCGCCGCGTCGAGCTCGAAGTAGTCCAGGAACACGAACGGTTTGAGCATCTCCCCGAGATCGCTCGGGCTGGCCAATCTCGTGATCGGGCCGTGCCGCCGGCCCTTTGTCCGGGCGACGACCTCGCGGGCGCCGACGACCCCGGACATCCGTCCCGGAGTGCTCACCACTGTTATGACTGGCTCTTCCTCTCGGGCCGGCCGCCCGAGACTTCGGAGATACCCTCCGTATGATTGCTGTACTAAGCAACTAGATCGGGAGGGCGACCTTGCCCTGATCGGACGCGTGGTACCGGACGGCGTGTCAATCTCGGGCTTGCCAGGTGCAGATGCAGGCCTCGTTGCCCTCGGGATCGGCGAGCACCCAGAACGCCGGGGCGGCTTCGTCGGAGACGAGCCTGCCACCGACCGCGAGCGCCGCGGCGATGCGCTGCTCGGCGACGTCGTGTGGGACGGTGACGTCGACGTGGATGCGGTTGCGCTGTGGCCGGGGGGCGTCCATCTGCTGGAACCAGAACGCGGGGGCGCGGCCGTAGGGGTCGACGCTGTCGTCGTCGAGAGAGGGCTTGAAGCCGAGCACCGCCTCCCAGAAGGGCTTGACGGCAGGGATGTCGAGCGCGTCGATGGCGATCTCGAGTTGGGTGAGGGCGGTCGGTTCTGCGCTGACTCCGAGTTCGACGGCGATCGCGGAGATCGTGCGGGCGAGATCGACATCGCGGGTGGTGAGGCCGTTGGCGTCGTGGGTGGTGAGAAGGACGTGGACGCGTGGATAGGTGATCGTCAGGTCGGGATGGTGGTTCGCCACGTCGGCCGCCGCGCCGATGCGGGCTGCGAACTCGACGCCCTTCGCCATCGAGCCCGTGCTGAACGACGCCTGCAGCGTGCGCAGCAGCACCCGCCAGTCCTCCAGCCCCCCGCTCTCGCTGATCTGCCTCGCCGTGGGCTGCTCGGTCTCCTCCATCCCCCCAACGTTGCAGAAACCTCGCCGAGGAGAGAAGCCGAGTCGTGTTCGTTGTCGGTTCTGACGAGGTTGTGTGCAGGGCTTCCCTGACGAACTCGCGTCCAGAACCGCCGGAGGTCAGC
>JACCUL010000518.1 GCA_013811855.1 Acidimicrobiia bacterium | reverse complement strand
TCTGACGATCATGATCGGCTCGTCCGGCGACGCCGAGACGAACGCCGTCATCGCCGCCGCCGAGCGGTTCACCGAGGCCACCGGCACGCCCGTCGAGGTGATCCCGGCCCAGGACCTCGTCCAGCAGTTGACGCAGGGCTTCGCCGGTGGCAACCCGCCGGACGTGTTCTACGTCGGCCCCGAGCAGGTCCGCACGTTCCAGGGCTCCCTGTACCCGTACGGCAGCGAGATCGACGACGTCGACGACTTCTATCCGGCGCTGATCGAGTCCTACACCATCGACGACGAGCTGTACTGCCTGCCCAAGGACTTCTCGAACCTGGCGCTCGTCATCAACGCCGACGCCTGGGAGGCCGCCGGCCTGACGGATGCCGACATCCCGACGACATGGGAAGAGCTGACAGCCGTGTCCGAGACCCTCACCTCCGGTGACCAGACGGGCCTGGTGATGAGCGGCGAGGCCGACCGGGTCGGTGCGTTCATGGTCCAGGCCGGTGGGTGGTACCTCGACGACGAGGGCACCGAGGCCATCGCCGACAGCGAGGAGAACGCAGCCGCGCTCGCCTACGTGCAGGAGAACCTGCTGGCCGGCAACTTCCAGTTCGCCGCCCAGGTCGAGGCGGGCTGGGGTGGTGAGGCACTCGGCACCGCCAAGAGCGCGATGACCATCGAGGGCCCGTGGATCGTCGGCGCCCTCGACGCCGACTTCCCGGACATCAACTGGATCGCCGCCGAGCTGCCCGAGGGCCCGGCCGGCAAGGGCACGCTGACGTTCTCCAACTGCTGGGGCGTCGCCGCCGAGGGCGACACGGCCGGCGCCGTCGAGCTCGTCAAGCACCTCACGAGCCCGGAGGAGCAGCAGGCCTTCACCGAGGCGTTCGGCGTCAACCCGTCGCGGGCCAGCTTGGAGGAATGGAACGCCGAGGCGCAGCCCGAGAAGGCGGCGTTCAACGCCGGCGTCGAGTACGCCAAGGGACAGGTGGCGGTCCCCGGCTTCCCGTCCGTGGCCACCGACTTCAACGCCCAACTCGAAGCCCTCGGGAGCGGCAGCGCCACGCCGGAGGACGTCCTCGAGCGGCTGCAGAAGACCCTCGAGGACCTGCTGGCCGAACAGGACTGAAGATGCGAGCGCCGTCCGCACCGACCACCCGGGTCCCGGGCCCGGGTCGCCACGACCCGTGAGCACGACGTCCAACGACGGCGTGGTGCGGGCCGCCCAGACGGCCGATCGCACCACCCCGGTGACGTCCCCCGCGGCGTCACCGGGCCGCCGCCCGAGCCGCAAGGAAGCCACCATCGGGTGGTTGTTCGTCGGTCCCGTCGTCGTCGTGTTCCTCGTGTTCTTCGTGGCGCCGATCCTCATGGCGCTGTGGGTCAGCCTGCTCGACTGGAACGGACAGTCGAACCCGCTGACCGACTTCGACTTCGTCGGTCTCGACAACTACCAGCGCCTGCTGACAAACGACTCGCTGCTGCGCGAGGACTTCGCCATCGCAGTCCGCAACACCCTCTACTACGTGCTTGCGTTCGTGCCGGCCGTGGCGTCGCTGGCCTTCGGGCTGGCGCTCATCGTCAACAACCGGCGGCTCAAGGGCCGGGGCTTCTTCCGCACTGTCTTCTACTTCCCGTCGATCACCAGCTCCGTGGCGATCAGCGTGACGTTCCTGTTCCTCTTCCAGAGCACCGGTGTGATCAACACCATCCTCGGTTGGATCGGCATCGACGGACCGACGTGGTTCAACGACGCCCGCGGCGTGCTGCACATCGTGCTCGACGGCGTCGGGCTGGTCGATCCGCAGTCACCGCCGGGATGGTTGGCCGACCCGAACATCCTCGGCCTGTCGTTGTGGCAGTGGGTCGCCGGACCGTCGGTGGCCATGTGCGCGCTGCTGTTCCTCGCCGTGTGGACCTCCTCGGGCACGTTCATGCTGTTCTTCCTCGCCGGGTTGCAGAACATCCCGCTGGAGGTCGACGAGGCGTCGGCCGTCGACGGCGCCTCGAAATGGCAGCGGTTCCGCTACGTCACGCTGCCACTGATGCGCCCGAGCATCGCCCTCGTCGCGACGCTGGCGCTGATCGGGAGCTGGCAGGTCTTCGACCAGGTGTTCATCATCTCCCAAGGGGCACCCGGCAAGACCACCCAGACGCCGGCCTACCTCTCGTACACGAAGAGCTTCGGTGACGGTCAGTTCGGCCAGGGGGCGTCGGTCGCCTTCGTGCTGTTCGCGATCATCATCGTGCTCACCGGCATCCAGCGCTGGATCTCCAGGGAGCGCAAATGAGCACCACGACCATCGACACCGACGGTCCGCCGCCGGACGTCGCGCCGGCGCAGCCACGACGGCGGATCAGCGGACGCACGCTGGCGTACATCGTGCTCGGCGGCGCGCTGGTGCTCTACCTCGGGCCGTTCATCATCCAGGCCGTCACCTCGTTCAAGACCGATCCCGACGCCGCCGCCAACCCGGTCTCGCTCGTGCCGGACCCGTTGACCACGGACGCCTGGAACACCGTGGCCGGCAACAACCCGGCGATCAACGCCCCGATCCTGCGGTGGCTCGGCAACAGCTTCATCGTCACGCTGTGCGTCACGAGCGGTCGGGTCGCGCTGGCCAGCCTGGCCGGCTACGCCCTGGCCCGGATCAAGTTCCCGGGGCGCCGGCTCGTCGCCGGCGGGTTGCTGGCCGTGCTCGCCGTCCCCGGCATCGTGTTGCTGATCCCCAAGTTCCTGATCCTGCAGCGGCTCGACATGTTCGACACGTACGCCGGGATGATCCTGCCGCTCCTGGCCGACGCCGTCGGCATCCTGCTGATGAAGGCGGCGTTCGAAGCCGTGCCGTACGAGTTGGAGGAGGCGGCGTTGATCGACGGCGCCGGCGTGTTCATGCGGTTCCGCAAGATCGTGCTGCCGCTGACGACGCCGGCGCTGATCACCGTGGTGATCATCTCGTTCCAGGGCTCGTGGAACGAGTTCACGCACTTCCTCGTGGCGACGAGCGACCCGGACAAGGCGACGCTCAACCTCGGCATCGCCCGGCTGACCGCCGGTGACCTGAGCGGTGGCACGCAGTTCCCGCTCAAGCTGGCCCTGGCGACGCTCGCCACGCTGCCCATCGCCATCGTCTACATCGTGTTCAGCCGGCAGTTCACCCGTTCCATCGCCAGCTCCGGGATCAAGTAGCACCGGCTCCACCTCCGTCCCCGCCGACGGGTCAGGATGACGGTGTGCTCCACCTGCGGTTGATCGTCCCCGAGGTGGAGGTCGGCGCCATCGTCGCCCACTTGCACGAGACGGCAGGGGTGGCCCACGTGATCACGGGCGCCGGGACGTCGACGCAGCCGACGGGCGAACTGGTCCTGTGCGACGTCGCCCGGGAGGCGGCCAACGACCTGGTCGAGTGGCTGCAGGAACAGGGCGTCCACGAGCGCGGCGCCATCTCGATCGAGACCGTGGACGCCTCGGTGTCCGCCACGGCGGAGGCGGCCGAGGCGGCCGCACCAGGGCAGGGCGGCGACGCGCTCGTCTGGCAGGAGCTCGTCTCCCGGATCCGTCCGGAGTCGGTGCTGACGGTGTCGTTCCTGGCGTTCATGGCGGTGGCCGCCGTCATCGCCGGCGTCGGCATCCTGCTCGACTCCCCGATCCTTGTCATCGGCGCCATGGTCGTCGGCCCGGAGTACGGG
>JACCUL010000510.1 GCA_013811855.1 Acidimicrobiia bacterium | reverse complement strand
GGCCGACGTTCAGCACGGTGTAAAACGTTGGCTCAGCCGCTCTCGACTTGAATGGGCCATGGCCGGTATACGCGACCCATGGGCCGGTGAGCTCATGCCCACGCTTCAAGGCGATGAAGTGTTGACTCAAGCACTGGGCCAAGCGGAGGTACTCGACGACCCGTTCTGACTCGTCCCGCGGCGTCGGATCCCAGTACCGCGGATGCGTTAGGTCCAGAACGTAATCGTCCGCCGGCTGGCGTCTCACCGACCCGAACTCGGCCACGAACGCCGCGACGGCCAGGGGGTCGCTGGTCTCGAGACCGAGAAGTTCGCGGATCGCCAGCTCCTCTGGCACGACGCCGGAATACGGATTGGGCACGACGAAACCAGGCCAGGGCGTGATACGAAGTTGCGACATTTTGCTACCTCGGTGCGGCCGTGGAGTCCGGCATCATGGAGAGACGTTGCAAACCGTCAACGTATCACGAGATGCACTGAGGAGCCAACATGTTGCGAACTCCCGCAGAACTGGCCGAGCAGCTGGGTGTCCCCATCGCCACGCTCTCCCAATGGCGGTGGCGCTCGGTGGGGCCGGCATTCGTGAAGATCGGACGACACGTCCGCTACCGCGACGAAGAAATCGAGGCCTGGCTGACCCAGCAGACCCGCGGCGGCGATGCGATCGACCGGGCGGCGACGTCGTGACCGGCCGTTCCGCCCGGATCACGCTGCCCGACGGGGTGCACGACCGCATCGGGCGGCTGGTCGCCCGCGTCGCCCGCGACGGGTGGGGATGCTCGCATCTCGAGCGGGTCGGATACGGGACGGTTTGCCTGATGCATCCGGCGGCGGTGCGGTGCGAGGTGTGTGCCGCAGCCCACGTGCGCCGCCACAGTCACGCCGAGGAGCACGTCTGTGACCGCTGCGGTGGGCCGCTCGACGACGTCGACGACTACCTGGTGCTGCTACAGCCGTTCGAGGTTGACACGACCGTCAGCCTGGGCCGCGGGCGGCGAGCCGCTGTAGGCGTGATCTTCGTCATCGGCTTCGGCGTCTGTGCTTCGTGTGTGCCGTCGGTGGCGGCATGAGCGTCGAGCTGCGCGCCGCTGCTCTCGTCATGCGCGAGTTCGGCGCCGTCATCGAGACGTGGCCCGCCGACGACCTCGGCGCCGACGCTCTGCGCTACGGCCAGGCCGGCTACGAAGTCTTCCCACTCCGCGGCAAGGTGCCCGCCATCGCCAAGCGTGACGGCGGCAACGGAGTGCTCGACGCCACCACCGACCTCTTACAAATCGCCGCCTGGTGGACCAAGTACCCCGGCGCCAACATCGGCGGACGCGTCCCGTCCGGCGTCGTCGTCGTCGACATCGACCCGCGGTCAGGCGGACTCGACACGTGGGGTGCGCTCATCGCCGAGAACGGCGACTTCACCACCCGTACCGCCTGGTCGGGCCGCAACGATGGTGGCCGACATATCTACGTCGGGCATCCCGGCGGACGGGTTCGAGGTTCGATCGGTGCCGGCCTCGACGTCAAGACGCACAGCGGGTACACGGTGCTGCCGCCGTCGATCCATCCCTCATCGCGCAAGCCGTACCGATGGGATGATCCGACGGCGCCGATCGTGCTGCCGCCGGCATGGCTCGCGGACCTGTTGCGTGCACCGCCCGTCGTCCCGAAGGTGCCGACTTCGCAACCGACCGCGTACGCCGGCGACAGCATCGCCGACTGGTACACCGCCACGCACACATGGGCCGACACGCTCGGCGCTCACGGCTGGACGCTCGTCGCCGGCGACGGCGACTCCGACGGATCGAAGTGGCGGCACCCGACGTCGACCAGCTCGGAGCCGGCGTCGATCAAGAACGGCTGCCTGTTCGTCTACTCCCCGAACACTGTGTTCGATGTCACCGAAGCCGAGAGCCCGCACGGCTACACCCGGTTCAGGGCGTACGCCGTGCTCGACCACGGTGGCGACTTGTCGGCGGCAGCACGAGCCGCCCGCGAGATCCAGGGGGCCGCGGCATGACCGCCGAAC
>JACCUL010000506.1 GCA_013811855.1 Acidimicrobiia bacterium | reverse complement strand
GGTCGATACGCTGGACTTTTGTTGTCTCTTCGACCCGTTGCACAGTAACGAGCACAGTAACCGATCACCGTCCATCCCCTCCTCAACGACGAGTGAAATCGGCCGGCCGACACCGCGTCGGGGCCGCACCCAGATGGAGGGGTCAGGCGACGCCGAACGAGATGTACGGCGGGGTCGGGTCGATGTTGGCGGCGGCGTCCCTGGCCCTGACGTCGACGGCGTACGAGCCGGCGGGTAGGGTGACCGCCAGGGTCCAGCCCGTCGACGGGGTGCCGGGCGCGGCCAACGTAGCGTTGCGGGTGGCATACGCGCTGCCCCACGTGCCATTGGCCTGCAGCCACAGCTTGGCCACGGTGTCGCGCACGGCGACGCGCACTTCGGTGACGCCGCGGTCGTCGGTGGCCGCGCCGTCGAACGTGACGGTGCCGGCGGGCACCACGGCACCCGGGGTCGGGGCCACCACCGTCGCGTCGGGTGCAGTGACGTCGGGGCCGGGCGGCGGGGCCACCTCGCTCAGCACGACGTCGGCCCTGGCGTTGCCGGTGCCCTCGAAGTAGTCGACCACGACCGTGTGGACGCCGGCGCCGAGCGTCGTCGTCTGGCCGCTGCGGCTGCCGGCGCTCGTACGCCACGCGTCGATGATGCGGACGCCGTCGACGCTGACCCTGATGCCGTCGTCGATGGAGGTGGCCGTGGCGAGCAGCGCCGCCGGGTTGGCCAGCGTGTACTGGCGCGTCCAGCGGACCGAGAAGTAGTTCGACCCGACGGCCGTGCCGCTCGGCGCCGAGCTGCCGTAGTTGTAGGCGATCGCCGTCTCGCACCGCGTCGTCACCGGCACGCCGGAGATCGAGGTACTCGGGAAGTACTGCGCGGCCCACGGCGTCGTCCCCCGCACGGCGGCGGCGGCGGCGTCACCGACGTCTCGGGCGGGTAGCCGACGCCGCCAGCGGGCGTGACGAAGAAGGCGCCGACCTGGGACCAGTTGATGCCCGTCAGCGATCCGTCGTCGATCATCGTGCGGGTGCCGAGCTCGACCTCCCGGCCGTCGAGGTGGTAGCGGTACAGCCGCCCGTCGGACCACGCCGCGTACAGCCACTCACCGACGACCTCGAGGCCGCGGGACCCGCTCCAGTCGGCCTGGCTGGCGACCATCTCCTGGCCGCCGATGATGCCGCTCTCGATCGAGTAACCACGCGACCACAGCCGGCTGTCGCTGCCGTGGGTGTAGTACATCCAGCCATTGGAGAAGCCGGCATCCCGCACGGTGCTGACGTTGTACGGCTGGTTGTACTGCGTCGGGCTGTTCGTGGCGATGTAGCCGAGCGCCGTCGACAGGTTCGTCGGCGGACCGAACGTGACACCGTCGTAGGCGCGGCGGAAGTAGGCGAAGTCGGACCCGAAGTAGGTCAGCTGACCGCGCTGCACGAACGCGTCGCGCACGGTCGTCCAGTTCTCGCCGTCGATGGCGGGACCGCTCGTCGTGGTGGACGGTCCGAGGACGGCGCCGTCGTAGGGCAGAGACCGCAGGGTCCCGTCGGGCATGCCGACGCGAAGGGTGACGGGCAGCTCGACAGCCTCCGGAGGTGGGTTCTGGATCCCGCCGGCGTATGGCAGCACGGCGAGGCGCTGGCGGTTGACGCCGGCGAACAGCGTCGTGTCGCTGCCGACGAACAGGTAGGAGTCGGTGGCGAGGAGCGCCTCCACGCCGCGGCCACGGTCGCGACCGGGGTTCCACGAGAGCGGCACGCCGTTCGTCGGGTCGAGGGCGGCGATGCCTGGGCGGGAGACCCGCCCCGGCGACTTGCCGTCCCACGTCTCCGGGCCGTTCTCCCACCGCTGGTGCCCACCGACGTAGACGGCCTCGCCGGTCACCTCGACCGCCCAGTGCGTGTCGGTGCCGGTCCACGTGACCCACGTCGGCTGGACATCGGGGCCACCCTTCGTCGGCGGCAGCTCCCAGCGGCTGGCCGAATCGCAGAGCGTGCCGTTGAAGTGCGCGCCGGTCGTGTTGACGACGAACCAGGAGCTGTCAGCAGCGATGTCGATGCCGCGGATGTAGGTGGACTTGAAGGACGACGAGCACTGCGGGACGAACCGGTTGGTCGACCAGTTGGCGACGCTCGCCGTGCCGTCGCCGAGATCGACGACGGCGATCTGCTGCCGCACGAGCCCGCCGGCGCTCTTGAAGTTGCCCCCGACGACCATCCACTCGCCGTCCGGCGACACGTCGAGCTCCTGCAGGAACGCACCGAGGCCGTCACGCGACTCGGTCAGCGGGATGTTCCACGCGGTGCGCAGCGCACCCGTGGCGGCGTCGAGGGCGCCGAGACGCTCGCGGGTCACGCCGTTCAGCTTGCGGAAGTAGCCGCCCACGATCAGGTCGTTGCCGCGCAGCGCGAGGTCCTTGACCCGGTCGGCGGCGGTCGCCGTGAAGGAGGTGTCGACCGCGCCGTCGACGGTCGAGAGGCGGGCCAGCCGCGTCCTCGTCGTGGCGTTGATCGACGCGAACGCGCCACCCACGTACAGCCCGGCGCCGTCGGGCGTGAGCGCCAGCCCCTCGACCTCGCCGTCCACGACCGGTCGGAACGTCGGGTCGATGACCCCCGTCGAGACGTCGAACTTGAACAGGTACGCCTGGGGGATCTGCGCCGCCGACGACGACGCCGGGCGGATCGTGGTGAACGTGCCCCCCACGTACACCGAGGTGCCGCTCGACACGATGGCGTAGACGCGGCCGTCCATGATCCGCGGCTGGTTGGCGAGCGGGAAGTCGTCGACGACGCCCGTGCCGGCGGCCCCGACCGATGGCACCGTGGCCGGCGCGACGAACGCCACGAGGAGCGCCGCGCCCACGACCGCGCCGATTGCCCGAACGTTGATTCGATTCACCACGAACTCCCTCATTCGTGACGAGCCCCGCCCGCGGGGTCCGCCGTCTCCGCTGGCGAAGATGCCGGACGCCGTGGACGAAGCACGCCGATTTGCGGCGTTGCTCAGGTGACCGTGAAGGACACGGTCGATGCCGACTGGTCGACGTTGCCGGCGGCGTCGCGGGCCCGCACCTCGGCGAAGTACGCGCCGGGCGGCAGGGGGACACCGATGCTCCAAGCGGTCGTCGCCCGGCCCGGGTCGACCAGCGTGGCGAGGCGGGTCACGTACCCCTCGGCCCAGGTGCCATCGGCCTGCAACCACAGGCCGGCGGCAGTGTCGCGGACGGCGACGCGCACGCCGGTCACGCCGACGTTGTCGTTGGCGTTGCCGGCCAACCTCGTCGTGCCCTCCGACACCGATGCACCCGCGGCCGGCCTGGTCAGCGTGGTCTCGGGGGCCGTGGCGTCGGCGGTCGCCGGCGACGGGACTCTGGTCACCGCGACATCGACGCGGGCGATGCCGGAGCGGTCGAAGTACTCGACGACGACCTTGTGGCGGCCCTTCGGCAGGATCCCGGTTTGGCCGGTCCGATTGCCCGCCTTCGTCGTCCACGCGTCGATCACGGCGATGCCGTCGACCGTGACCCGCAGGCCGTCGTCGACGCCGGTCGCCGTGAATTGCAGAGTGGACGAGCGCGTGAACTTGAACGATCGGGTCCAGCGGACGGAGAACAGGTTGGGCCCGACGGCCGTCCCCTGGGGCTTGCCCCGCCCCCAGGCGAAATCGATGGCGGCGTCGCACCGGGTCGTCGCCGGCACGCCGACGGGTGA
>JACCUL010000399.1 GCA_013811855.1 Acidimicrobiia bacterium | reverse complement strand
CGGCCGCACCGTGCGCGGGTCGTTGGCCGCTGACTCGACGAACGTCAGCACGGTGCGGCCGGCCCGATCCCCGGCGGCGTGGACGGCGGCGATCAGCTCGGCCAGGAACGGCCGGGCCGACGGGTCGTGGATGGTGTCGACGGCGTCGAGCCGCAACGCGTCGAGGTGGAAGTCCTCGATCCAGCGGGTGGCGCTCTCGATGCACATCCGGCGGACCTCGTCGCTGTGAGCCTGGGCGACGTTCAGCGCGTCCCCCCAGGGCGTGGCGAAGGCATCGGTGAAGTACGGGCCGTACCGGGCGTGCACGCTGCCCTCCGGGCCGAGGTGGTTGTAGATCACGTCGAGCACCACACCCAGTCCACGTTCGTGCGCCGCGTCGACGAGCCGGGCCAGGCCGTCGGGGCCGCCGTAGGACTCCTGGACGGCGGAGGGGAACACGCCGTCGTAGCCCCAGTTGCGGCGCCCGGGGAAGGCGTTGACCGGCATCAGCTCGATCGACGTGACGCCGAGGGCCAGCAGCCGGTCGAGCTGGCCGATCATGCCGTCGAACGTGCCCTCGGGTGTGAACGTGCCCACGTGCAGCTCGTACAGCACGGTGTCGGCCAGCTCGACGCCCCGCCACCCGTCGTCGGTCCACGTGAACCGGGCCGGGTCGACGACGGCCGACGGGCCGTGGACGCCGTCGGGCTGCCAGCCCGACGCCGGGTCGGCCAACGCGAAGTTGCCGTCGAGGCGGTACCGGTAGCGGACGCCGTGGCCGACGCCCTCGACGGTCGTCGTCCAGACGTCGCGCTCCTCGGTCACGGCCATCTCGATGCGGGGGCGGCCGTCGACGCCGACCTCCAACTCGACCGCCGCTGCGTACGGCGCCCACACCTCGAACCGCGTCGACCCGTCCGCACGCGGCGTGGCCCCCAGGCGGTTCACGACTTCTCGAGGAGCTGGGCGATGGCGGCCAGCGGCCAGCCGACCCAGGACGGCCGCTGGGCCAGCTCGTAGCGCACCTCGTACAGCGCCTTCGACAGGATGTTGCCGTCGAGCAAGAGCGTGGCGTGCTCGGCGTCGGCCGGGACCAGCGGCGGTCCGCCACCGACGAGCTCGGCGCCGGCGATCCCCTCCAGGTACGACTGCCAGAAGTGGTCCTGCACGCGGGTCGTCCAGCGCCGCCGCCACCCCTCCAGCGCGGCGACCTGGGTCGCCGAGATGCGACCGCGCTCCTGCGACGTCGCCAGGGCCACCCGGCCGGCGTAGTCGAACGAGCGCATCATGCCGCCGACGTCGGTCAGCGCCGACCGCTTGATCGAGCGCTCGCCGATCGATCGCCCAGGCTCGCCCTCGAAGTCGATCATCACGACGTCGTGGCCCGTCCACAGCACCTGGCCGAGGTGGTAGTCGCCATGGATACGGATGCGGGCCACGTCGAGCTTCTCCTTGCGCATCCGCTCGAACGAGCCGAGCAGCAACGCGTCGCCGTCGTCGAGCAGCCGCGTCGCCGCCTCCGTGTCGGCCTCGGCCAGCGAGCCCCGCGATCGGCGCAACAACCGTTGCGTCTCGCGCAACGAGGCCCGCAGGCTCTGGAGGACCGACCGCTGCCAGAGCAGCGTGAACGGCTGCGGATCGAACCCGGGGCCAGGCATCGACAGCGCGACGTGCATCTCGGCCGTCCGCTGGGCCAGCAGGCCGGTCACGGCGATCATCCCGGCGTCGTCGCTCGTCGGCTCGTGGTCGGAGGCCAGCGCCTCGACCTCCCTCGTCAGCACGTCCTGGCTCCACTGCCACAGGTCGCACTCGTTGGGCACGAGGTCGTGGACGACGACGACGGCTCCGGGCGACGACTCGCCGGGCAGGTCGAGATCGAGCGTGCCGAGCACGCCGGGGACGTGGTCGAAGCCGTTGGCCCGCAGATGCGTCGGCAGCGTGACGTCCGGGTGATCGCCGGGCGCGAGCTGGCGCACGAGCTTGGCGATGGCGACGTTGCTGAGCACGACCGAGGAGTTGGACTGCTCGCCCGAGAGCGGACGGACGTCGCGGTGGTCGCCGGCCAGGCGCGACACGCCGGTGCGGCGGGGCCGGCCGATGGCCTCGATGCCGCGACCCCGGTG
>JACCUL010000395.1 GCA_013811855.1 Acidimicrobiia bacterium | reverse complement strand
GGGCCTGCCACGCCTGCCGCCGGGTGGCGGGCTCGGCCAGGTAGTGCTGCAGGGTCGCCGTGCGCTCGGCCGCCGGGTTCTTCGTCCACACGCCGTTCGGCCCGCGGAAGTCGGGGATGCCCGAGTCGGTCGAGATGCCGGCACCGGTGAGCACGGTCACGCGCGCCGCGCCGGCGAGCCACGAACGGGCCCGGGCCACGTTCTCGGCGAGCTCGTCGCTCGCGGCGACATCGGGATCCATCGTGACAGTGTGTTCCGTTCCTGCCGTCTCGGCGCACCCAGGGTGGTCGTGACGACACTTCCCTCCCCGCCGCCGGGCCCGGCGGACCACGACGGCCCGTCCCCCGATGCGCTCCCGACGCACGTGCGCGTCGTGCCGTGGATCGACCCGGTGGTCGACCGCCGCGGCCACGACCCCCGATCGTGCTACGTCGAGACGTTCTGGATCTCGGTGCTCGGCCCGACCGCGACCTGGCTGATGCGCCGCCTCGTCGCCGGGTTCGACGACCACCCCGACGGCTACGAGCTCGACGTCGAGGCGACGGCGCGCTCGCTCGGCCTCAGCCTGACCAAGGGCACGGCCAGCCCGTTCGCCAAGGCCGTGCAGCGCTGCGTGATGTTCGGCATGGCCCAGCGGCTCGCCAGCGGGTGGGCGGTGCGCCGGCGCATCCCGGTCGTCTCCCAGCGCCACCTGGACCGCATGCCGGAGCCGCTGCAGCTCGCCCACCAGCGCTGGACCCGCGCCGACCTGCGCCTCGACGAGCTGGCCCGCGCCCACACGCTGGCGTCGGCGATGCTGGCCGCCGGTGACGACTGCGGCGTGCTCGAACCGCAGCTCGTCCGCCTCGGCATCCCGGCCCCCGCGGCCGCCGAAGCCTGCGAGCTCGTCCGCGCCCGGTCGTGACGAACCGGGTTTGTGTCACCGCACGTGGCCGGGTTCGGGCAGTTGCGGTACACAAACCCGGGGATCAGGTGGACGTGCGGTTTGCGCCGTCGCCGTTCGTGGCCGCCGGCGGGGTGAACGACATGGCCAGGTCGACGAGCAGGCGGGTGCCGAAGCCAGTGGCGCCCTTGGAGCGCCAGGCCTCGTCGGTGTCGACCTTCATCGGGCCGGCGATGTCGAGGTGCGCCCACGGCACGTCGCCGACGAACTCGGACAGGAACACGGCCGCCGTGATCGCCCCGCCGTACGGGCCGCCGACGTTCTTGACGTCGGCGATGTCGGAGTCCAGCAGCTTGCGGTAGCGGCGCTTCTCCAGCGGCAGTTGCCACACCGGCTCGTCCGTGCGCGTCGCCGCCGCCGTCACCTGCTCGACCCACGTCTGCTCGTTGCCGAGCACGCCGGCCACGCCCGGGCCGAGCGCCACGAGGCAGGCCCCGGTCAACGTGGCGATGTCGACGATGGCGTCTGGCGTCTCCTCGGCCGCCAGCGCCAGGCCGTCGGCGAGCAGCAGCCGTCCCTCGGCGTCGGTGTTGTGCACCTCGACGGTCGTGCCGCCGTGGACGGTCAGCACGTCGCCCAGCTTCATGGCCGAGCCCGACGGCATGTTGTCGGTGCACAGCAGGTAACCGGTCACGTCGGCCCGGCAGCCCAGCCCGGCCAGCGCGGCCATCGACGACAGCACGGCGGCGGCGCCCGACATGTCCATCTTCATCGCCGCGTGCATCGGGTCGGTCGGCTTGAGGCTGATCCCGCCCGAGTCGTACATCACGCCCTTGCCGACCATGGCCAGGTGGCCGCGCGCCCGCTTCGGGCGGTACGACAGCTTGACCAGCCGGGGCGGCTCCTGGCTGCCGGCGTTGACCCCGAGCAGCCCGCCGCAACCCATGTCCCGCAGATCGGCGGCGTCGAACACCTCGACGGTCAGGCCGCTGGCCTCACCGACGGTGACCGCCAGCTCGGCCAGGCGCGACGCGGTGAGGTGGCCGGGCGGAGTGTTGGCCAGGTCGCGGGCGAGCGAGGCCGACCTGGCGAGGACGACACCGCGCCGGGCGCCGGTCGTCGCCCGTTCGGCCTTGGCGGCCGGGGTGACGAGCGCCAGCCGCTCCAGTGGCGCCATCGCGGCGTCCTTCTTCAGCACGCCGTAGCGGTACCGGGCCAGCAGGAGCCCCTCCACAACGGCCTGGGCGGCCGCATCCGCGTCGATGCCGCCGGCGTCGACGAGCGACGTGGCGACGGCGGCGTGGGTGGACGTGGCGCGACCGAAC
>JACCUL010000388.1 GCA_013811855.1 Acidimicrobiia bacterium | reverse complement strand
GGCCCGTGCCGCACCGGCGGCCGCGGCCAGCGCCAGCACCTGCTCGCCGTTGCGGAAGCGGCGGAGGTCGTCGCGCAGCGCGCCGGCCGACGTGTACCGCACCTGCGGGTCCTTGGCCAGCAGCTTGGCCACGATCGCCTCGTAGGCCCGGGGCACGTCGGTGGCGAGCTGGTTCAGCGGCTGGGGCTGGTCGTGAACCTGCTTGTAGGCGATGCTGACCGGGTTCTCGCCCGTGAACGGCGGCTGCCCGCCGACCATCTCGTACATCACGATGCCGAGCGAGTACAGGTCGCTGCGCGGGTCGGGCTGGGCGCCCTGGGCCTGCTCCGGCGAGAAGTACGTCGCCGTCCCCATCACCGCGCCGGCCTGGGTGAGGTTCGACTCGGTGGGCGAGTTCATCGCCCGGGCGATGCCGAAGTCGGCCACCTTCACCTGGCCGTTCGAGCCGATGAGGATGTTGGCCGGCTTGATGTCGCGATGCACGAGACCGGCCTCGTGGGCGAAGGCCAGCGCCGCGGACACCTCGGTGGCGATCTCGGCCGCCTGCTTCGGCGTGACCCGCTTGAACGAGCGCAGGATGTCGGCCAGCGTGCGCCCCTCGACGTACTCCATGGCGATGAAGTACGTCCCCGCATGACGACCCCAGTCGTACACGTTGACGATGTTCGGGTGGCTGAGGTTGGCCGCCGCCTGGGCCTCCCGCCGGAAGCGCTCGACGAAGTTCGGGTCGACGGCGAACTCGGGGTACAGCACCTTGATCGCCACCTGCCGGTCGAGGAGGCGGTCCCGGCCGAGGAACACGTCGGCCATCCCGCCGCGGCCGATCCGCCGGCTCATCTCGTAGCGGTCGTTGATGACCGCGGGTCGATCGTTGGTGGTCACAGCTGCCTGCCTGCCCGCACCGTCCGGGCCGGGTCGCGGGCCGAGGTTACCGACACCCTCCCGCCGCGTTCCGTCGGCCGCGGTGCTCGTCCGCGCACGTCAGCCACTCACGTACCGCCCCGCAAGGCCACGTCGAGCACGGTCTTGGCGACCGGTCCGGCCAACCGGCCACCGGTGCTGGCGGAGATCTCGTCGGTCGTCCCCTTGATCATCACGGCCACCAGGTACTGCGGGTCGTCGGCCGGCGCATAGGCCGTGATCCAGACGTGGGAGCGTTCCGGTTCGCCCGGGCCGTTGAGTTGGGCGGTGCCCGTCTTGGCCGCCACGGGCACGCCGCCCTCGAGCGCGATGCAGCAGCTCGCCGTACCTGACGTGGCCACGCTGACCATGAGGTCACCGATGAGCGCGGCGTTGGCGGCCGAGATCGGGGTCTTCCACACCTCGGGCTCGGTGCGGTCCAGGACGCGGCCGGCGTGGTCGAGCGTGGCGTCGACGACGTACGGCTGCATCATCTTCCCCCCGTTGGCGATCGTCGCCGCGACCATCGCCATGTGCAGCGGCACCATCTGGTCCTCGTTCTGCCCGAAGCCGCGGATCGCCAGCAACGGCAGCTCTTGATCGAGGTTGCTGGTGTCGCCGAACGTGCTGGCGGCGGGGCGCGGCAGGTCGAACGGGATGGGCTCGCCGACGCCCCACTCCGCGACGCCCTCGACCATCCGCTCAGGGCCGAGCTCGATGGCCAACTTGGCGAACGGGATGTTGCAGCTGCGCGTGAACACCTCGAGGAGGTCGCCGCCGCACGACGTTCCACCGAAGTTCTGGATCGGGTCGGTGGTCTGAGGCGGCACGTACTGGGTCTCGTCGGGGAACACGGTGTCGAGCCCGACGACGCCGTTCTCGAGGGCGATACCGGTCGTCAGGATCTTGAACGTCGACCCCGGCATGTACCGCTGCTGGTAGGTGTTCGCCAGCAGGGGATCGCGGGGATCGGCGCCGGCGAACTCGATGACGGCGCGGGCGGCGTCGAAGTCCGGGTCGACGACGAGGTTGGGGTCGAAGCTCGGGTAGCTCCACAGCGCCAGCACAGCGCCGGTGGTCGGGTCCATCACGACGACCGACCCCTCCCGCTCACCGAGCGCATCCCGGGCGGCGCGCTGCAGGTCGGCGCGCAGCGTGAGGCGCACGGAACCGGAGTCGTCGTCGCCGGTGATGATGCCGGGCAGGTTGCGCAGCTGCTGCTCGGCCGTCTCGCCGGCGAGCACCGCGTTCTGCGTCCGCTCGAGCTGCGTCGAGCCGAAGGCGAACGTGTAGTACCCGGTGATGTGGGCGAACAGCTCCGCTTCGGGGTAGGTGCGCTGGTAGCGGAACGGGCTGCCGGGCGGGTTCTCGACGGATGCCGCGACGATGACCCCGTCGGCGGTGACGATCGAGCCCCGCGGCTGCTCGAACTGGCGACGGATGGCCCGCGTGTTGTCGAAGCGGGCGTTGAGCTCCTCCTGCCGTCCGACCTGCCAGTAGTTGAGGGCCACGAACAGCACGACGTAGCAGGTCATGAGACCGGCGGCGAGCTGGCGGATCTGGCGGTTCACGAGACGTACGCCCCGGTGTCGTCGACGAGGCCCGGCAGGCGACGGCGGAGGCGGCGGGCGGCCCAACGCTCGGCCGGCGTCGGGTCGTCGGGCAGCTCGTGCATCCGCCGGGCGCCCGAGTCGCTGAGCCGGATCAGGAGGGCCATGAGGATGTAGTTCGACACCAGGGACGAGCCGCCGTAGCTCACGAACGGCAACGTGATCCCGGTCAGCGGGACGACCTTGATCACCCCGCCGACGATGATGAACGCCTGCACGCCGACGATCGTCGTGAGCCCGACGGCGAGCAGCTTCTCGAAGGCGTTCTCCGTGCGCAGCGCGACGCGCAGGCCGGCGCCGATCATCAACACGTACGCCATCAGCACGGCGGCCCCACCGAACAGGCCGAGCTCCTCGCCGAGCGCCGTGAAGATGAAGTCGTTCTGCGCCTCGGGCACTTGCCCCGGGCTGCCCAGGCCGAGCCCGGTGCCGGCCAGCCCACCGTCGCTCAGGCCGTACAGCGCTTGGACGATCTGGTAGCCCTCGTCGAGTGAGCGGGACCACGGGTCGAGCCAGATGTCGACGCGCGTCTGGACGTGGCCGAACAGCTGGTACGCCACGTACGCCGCCGTGCCGAACAGCACCAGCCCGATGAGCAGGTAGCGGGCCTTCTCGGTACCGACCCACAGCATCACGACGAACAGGGCGAAGAACAGCAGCGAGGAACCGAGATCCTTCTCGCCGACCATCACGAGCACGGCGAAGCCCCAGGCCACGGCGACGGGGAGCAGGTGCTGCGGCTCGGGCAGGCGCAGTGGCCCGATCTTCCACGTGCCGGCGGCGATGAGCTGGCGGGTGTCGGCCAGGTAGCCGGCGAAGAAGATGGCGAGGGCCAGCTTGGCGAACTCGCCGGGCTGGAAGTTGATCGGCCCGATGCTCACCCAAATGCGGGCCCCGCCGAAGCTGCGGCCGAGGCCGGGCACGAGCGGCATGACGAGCAGGCCGACGCCGACGACGAGGAAGCTCCACCGGTAGCGGGCGAGGTCGGGTGCCCGTTCGACGACGAGCAGGGTCAGCACGAACACGATGACGGCGACGATGCTCCACGTGGTCTGCAGGCCGGCGAGACGGTCGTCGAGCCGGGTGATCATCACGTAGCCGAGCCCGTGCAGCAACGCGGCGAGCGGCAGGATCGTGCCGTCGGCGCCGCGGGCGAACCAGCGCACGGCGACGTGGGCAGCGACGAGGATGCCGAGCAGCACGCCGAGGAACGGCACGATGCGGGCCGGGATGGCGGTGTACTCGCCGACCGACGCCAGCGTGTAGGCGGCCGCCGTGATGACGCCGGCCATGATCACGAGCGACAGCTCGGTCGAGCGGCGGCTGCGGGCGATGGGGGAGGTGGTCGACGCCATGTGGTGGCGCCTACGGCGTGGTCGACGCCGGTGTGGAGCGCTCTGGCGCAGTGGTCGGCGGGACCGTCGTCGTGGTGGTCGTCGTCGTCGTGGTCGTGGTAGTGGTGGTGGTGGCCTGCAGCTGCTCGGCGACGAACCGTTCGGCATCGCGGCGGCTGTCGAAGTTGGGTTCGCGGGCCAGACGGGCGAGCGAGTCGTCGTCGAGGTCGTCGCACACGAGGTCGACGCGCGCGTCGCGGGTCTGCTCGAACCACAAGAAGCCGTCGGGACGGCCGCGGAGGATGAGCACCTCGCCGGCCTCGGGCTCCTCGCAGCGCACCGTGTACCCGCGCCGGGCCCACGCCGCCGTGATGACGAACGCCAGCACGAGCACGGCGATCAGTCCGACGGCGCCGAGGAACCCGGTCACGCGGCGCCGGCGTCGACGTGGCGGCGACTCGTCCGAGGCGTCGATGACCGGGATCTCATCGGTGGTCGTGCCGGCGCGCCGCCGGGCTTCATCCAGGCTCGGGACGGCGATGCCGTCGTGATCCTTGGTGGCAGGCGGCGCCGGCGCCGTCCCGTTCGCCGTGGCGCTGGCCAGCTGGGCGAGGTCCTCGAACGCCGTCGCCTCGTCCTCGACGTCGCCGTCGACCGCCCACGTACTGGCGGCCGCGCTCTCCTCCCACGCCGGCTCGAGATCGAGCTCGGTGTCGGCGTCGGGCGGATCGGCGCCGTCGACGACGTCGACGACGATGACCGTGACGTTGTCGCGACCGCCGGCGCGGTTGGCGGCGGCGACGAGCTCGTCGGCGGCGGCCTGCGGATCCTCGACTGCGACGAGCACGTCGGCGATGTCGCTGTCGCGCACCTCGTCGACGAGGCCGTCGGAGCAGAGCAGGAAGCGGTCGCCGCGCACGATCGGCAGCGTCCATGCGTCGACGCGCACCGCCGGGTCGATGCCGAGGGCGCGGGTGACGATGTTGCGGCGGGGATGGGTGCGGGCGTCGTCGTCGGAGATGTGGCCCGTGTTGACCAGCTCCTGTACGTAGCTGTGGTCGACCGTCAGCCGGCGCAGCCGCCCGTGACGAAGCAGGTACGTGCGGGAGTCGCCGACGTTGGCCAGGGCGAATGTCTCGTCCGGGTCCGAGACCATGACGAGCGCGGTGACCGTCGTGCCCATGCCCTGCTGGTCGGCGTTCTCGGTGGCCGCCCGGTAGATGTCGGCGTTGGCGTCGGCGACGGCGGCGACGACGGCTTCCAGGTCGGCTCCCGGTTCGCTCAGCCGGGCCCGCAGCAGGTCGACGGCGAGGGCGGCGGCGACCTCACCGGCGCGGTGACCGCCCATGCCGTCGGCGACGGCGAAGACTCGCGTCTCGGCGAGCGCGTTGTCCTCGTTGCCGGACCGGATCTGGCCGGGGTCGGTGGCGATGCCCCAGCGGACGGCGGCCACTACTGCGCCTCCAGCACCGTGTAGCCGACCTGGATGCGGTCGCCCGGGTGCAGCAGGCGGGCGCCCAGCAGGCGGTTGCCGTTGTGGAACGACCCGTTCGTGGACCCGAGGTCCTCGACCATCGCCTGGCCGTCGACGTTGTAGACGCGGGCGTGCAGGCTGGAGACGAACGTGTCGCCGTCGATGGTGATCGTCGACGCCGGATCGCGGCCGATCGTGATCTCGTGGCCCAGCGGAAAGGCCGCCCCGCGCCGGGCCTTGGGCTCGACGACGACGAGCCGGGCGACGCGTCCGGCCCGCCCTTTCGGTGGCTTGCGGTGACGTCCGGGGGCGGGCGCGGCGACGGTGGCGGCGTGCTCGTCCGCGGCGGTCGGCACGACGACGGCCCCCCGGTCGCGGCGCACCTCGCTCCACACGGCCCACAGCACGCGGGCGAAGAAGAGGTACAGCAGGCCCAGGAGGACGAGCTTGAGGATGTCGAGTGCCTGGTCGGTCATGTGGTTGCTGGCGGCTGGCTCTCGGACGGCGCGGTTGGCCGGCGGTCCGCCGCGGTTACGAGGCCTCGAAGCGGATGTAGGTGGCGCCGAAGCTCAGGATGTCGCCGTCGTTGAGACGCTGCTCGCCGGCGATGCGGGTGCCGTTGACCATCGTGCCGTTGGTCGAGCCGAGGTCGGCGACGACGTACGCACCGGCGGCCGGGCGGATCTCGGCGTGGTGGCGGCTGACGTTCTGGTCGCTGAGGGGGATGGAGTTGCCGGAGGACCGCCCGACCGACATCGGCCGGTCGCCGAGCGCGATGCGCTGCCCCGAGGGCAGGACCAACGACCCCGCGCCGACGCCGCCCACGGCCTGCTTGAGCTGGGCGACCACGTCGAACCTTCCCGGCTTGACGTCCTCGTCGGCGTTGAGCTCGACGTGCACCGGCCCCATGAAGTGGTAGCCCTCCTCGCGGGCGTACTCCCGGGCCGCCTCGACCAACTCGGCCCGCAGGACGTCGGCGATCTCGGCGAAGCTCTCGTGGTCGCGGGGGTGCAGCTGGATGGCGAAGTGGTTGGGCACGACCCGCCGACCCTTGACATCCACCGACCGCTGGTCGTCCATCTCCCGCACCAGCCGCCGGCCGAGCTCGATGGGGCGGATCGTGCTGCGGGAGCCACGGAACACGCCCTCGACCATACGCTCCAGCCGCCGCTCCAGTGATTGCAACCCCATCGGGCCGACGATCCTACCGGTGGCACCCTTTCGCGATTCTGATGTCAGTTATCGGCGTTCGGTCACCCCAACGCTCCTGAAACCCGACTCGGGACGGCCCCGGAACCGCCCGTGGCCCACGTCGGCGGGGTTGGTAGCGTTGCCGTGCTACTCGGGCGAGTGGCGGAATGGCAGACGCGCTGGCTTCAGGTGCCAGTGAGGGCAACCTCGTGGGGGTTCAAGTCCCCCCTCGCCCACTTGAAGACCCCTGCGCAGCACGGGTTGATCCGACTTGTCATCACGCCCGCACCGGTGATGCCACGGCGCCGCCGCTCAGGCGGTCGGCGTCCCCTCGACGCCTACGGTGGGCCCCGAGGGGTCGGCCGCGTTGCCCGCGTCCACGTCGCGCGAGAAGCGGGCCTGGAGGAAGTCGACGCGGACGTT
>JACCUL010000365.1 GCA_013811855.1 Acidimicrobiia bacterium | reverse complement strand
GTGATGCCCTGCTCGCGCTCGGCGCGCAGGCCGTCGGTCAGGAGGGCCAGGTCGACATAGTCGTTGCCGCGCCGCTTGCTCACCGCCTCGATGTGCTCGAGCTGGTCCTCGAAGATGGACTTTGAGTCGTGGAGCAGGCGGCCGATGAGCGTCGACTTGCCGTCGTAGACGCTGCCGACCGAGGCGAACCGCAGCGGCGGCCGGAAGTGTTCGTTCACGAGTTGATACTCAGGTGCGAGCGAGCGAGCGCCAGCGAGCGAGCGGCCAGCGACGGCCTGCGTGGCCGGGGAACGCAGCGAACGTCGGTCATCAGAAATATCCCAGGCGTTTGCGATCTTCCATGCCCGCTTCGGAGATCCGGTCGTCGGCTCGCGTGGCGCCGCGCTCGGTGACCCGGGCGACGCTGGTCTCGGCGACGATGTCCTCCACGGTCGAAGCCGTCGACTCGACCGCCGCCGTGCACGTGGCGTCGCCGATGGTGCGGAACCGCACCAGCGCCTGGAACGACTCCTCGCCCTCCAGCATCGGCACGTGCGCGTTGACGGCCATCAGCATGTTGTCGCGCCGGAAGACGTCGCGGTGGTGGGCGAAGTAGAGCGGCGGCAGGGAGATGTCGCGATCGGCGATGAACCGCCAGATGTCGAGCTCGGTCCAGTTGGACAGCGGGAACACGCGCAGGTGCTCGCCGGGGTGATGGCGGGTGTTGTAGAGCCCCCACAGCTCGGGCCGCTGGTTCTTCGGGTCCCACTGGCCGAACTCGTCGCGGTGGGAGACGACGCGCTCCTTGGCCCGGGCCCGCTCCTCGTCGCGCCGGGCGCCGCCGAACACGGCGTCGAACTTGTGCTCCGTGATGGCATCGAGCAACGTCACGGTCTGCAGCGGGTTGCGCGTCGCCCGCGGGCTCGGATCCTCCCGCACCCTGCCGGCGTCGATCGACGCCTGCACCGACGCCACGACGAGCTGGACGTCGAACTCGGCGATGGTGCGATCGCGGAACTCGATGACCTCGTCGAAGTTGTGACCCGTATCGACGTGCATCGCGGGGAACGGGATGCGGGCCGGCGTGAAGGCTCGGCGGGCGAGGTGCAGCATGACGACCGAGTCCTTGCCGCCGGAGAACAGCAGCACAGGCCGGGCGCACTCGGCGGCGACCTCGCGGATGATGGTGATGGCCTCGTCCTCGAGCTGCGAGGTGGCAAGCGTCCTGGGACTCACTTGTGAATCTGGTTTCGCTCGCTCATGAAGCGGACGAGCCTACCGAGCCAGGGTCATCTCCCCTTGGGTGCGTCCCGCGCGATCGTGGGCCACGGTGACGGTTGCCACGGCGCCGTTCGAGGCGGTGACCGTCCACGAGACGAGCGCCCGGTCGGGCGTGCCGTCGACGCCCATCGTGAAGCGGGTCCCGGCCCGACCGGAGAGCTGACCGAGCTGCTGGCGGGCCGGGCCGCCGACGACCTCGACGCCGGCGCCCCCGATCTCGGCCACGATCGGCCGCACCAGCGACTCCTTGCGGGCCCGCGCCGTCACGTCCGTCGGCAACCATCCCGTGTTGGCGATGCCGACCTCGATCCGCCAGGTGTCGTCGCCCAACGGGATCACCCGCTGGTGGCGGATCTCCAGGCGCGGCGACGCCAGGGCCTGGGCGACGGCGAAGCGGGCGTGGGGCTCGACCTCGGCTCGCAACCGGGTCGGCGGCGGGTTGGTCCACACACCAGGGAACTGCCACCCGCCGAGCTCGACGGGACCGAGCTCCGGGTGGTCGAACGGCCGCCACTGGCCGAACCAGTCCGGCGCGTGCTCGTCGGTCCAGCGCAGCACGTCCAACGCCTGCTCGGGTGTCGGCCCGACGTACCACAGGTCCGGCGACTGCTTGACCCCGGTGGCGGCGTGGACGACGTCCCAGAACTCGGTCGTCCAGGAGAAGACGCCGAGATGCTCGTACGCCCAGTCGTCGGCCGCGCCGGCCATCACGGCGGACTTGTCCCACGTGAAGTCCTCGAACACCGAGTGCACGGGGTAACCGGTCAGCTCCGTGCCGATGGCGGCGAGCTCACCCCAGGCCCAGAGATCCGCGGGCGGGAGCGCAGTGTCGGCCTGCGTCGACGACGGGCGCAGCAGGACGCCGCCGCTGGTGTGGAACGCGTTGTAGCCGCACACGTTGGGACGGGCGACGACGGCGCGCACGAGCGCGTCGATCTCCGGCTCGGACATCGGGTGCTCGCCGGCGCCGAGCGTGCCCTTGGCCCAGCCGGCCGGGAAGTTGCGGTTGAGGTCGAGGCCCTCCGGCGGGCGGGGCGTCGGGACCGTGAAACCGTCGTGGTCGACGACCTCGCCCTCGGCGAGCAGGCGGTACCGGGGCGTGCCGGCCGGGACGCCGGCGAGAGGGAGCGGCACCATCAACCGCACGTCGTCGGGGTGCGCCATCCAGGCGCCGTCGGGATCGGCGATGCGCATCTGCAGTATCCGCCCGTCGCCGTCGATGTCGCCCCGGTGGAGGCCGGGCCAGCGATGGGCGTCGGCGTACGGCCACGGCCGGGTGCTCGAGCGGCGCGGCTTGGGGCTGTCGGCCAGCGCCCATTCGGCGCCGTCCGGGTTGACGCGCGGCGCGACGTAGAACGCCCGCGTCGCCAGTGCCTCGCGCACCGTCGGGTCACCGTTGGCGTGGCCCTCGACGAGGTGGTGGAGCAGGAAGCAGGCGGCGACGGTCGCCGTCAGCTCGACGGCGTGGATGCTGGCGTCGACCCAGTGGGCCGGCTTGGTGTCGTGCGCGCCGGTGGCCGAGTCGGTGACGGTGACGAGCACGAGGTCACGCCCCTCGTGGCTCGTGCCGTACGTCTCGACGGTGACGAGGTCAGGGTGGGTGACGGCCAAATCGTCGATCCACTCGCGCAGCTCGTCGTAGCGCAGGAACCGGTCGAACTGGTACGCGGCGGGTGTCGGCACGGCCTCGACCGTACCGGTACGTGGTTTGTGTCACCGGAAGTGCACGAACGCCGGCCCGTGCCGTGACACGAACCGTGGGCGCGCTACGTCAGCGCCGGCGCGAGGTGGCGCCAGGCGTCGAGCGGGAGCTCCACGCGGTCGGCGGTCAGGACCTGCACGCAGACGTGGTCGGCGCCGGCGTCACGGTGCTCCTGCACGCGACTGGCGATCGCCGCGTCGTCGCCCCATGCGACGAGCGCGTCGACGAGCCGGTCGCTGCCGCCGTGGCCCAGGTCGTCGTCGGTGAAGCCGAGGCGGCGCCAGTTGTTCTCGTAGTTCGGCAGGCCGATGTAGGCGGCGAGGTGCTGGCGGCCGAGATCCCTGGCGACGGTGCGGTCCGTGGTCAGGGCGACGGCCTGCTCGGGCAGCACCATCGGCTCGGGGCCGAGGGCCTCCCGCGCCGTGTGCGTGTGCTCGGTCGTCACGAGGTACGGATGGACCCCGGCCGCCCGGAGATGGGCCAGGTCGAGCATCTTGGGCCCGAGCGCGGCGAGCACCCGCTCGTCGACGGGCAACGGCACGTCGGCGTCGTCGAGCCCGTCGAGGAACTCGACCATGTGCGCCAGCGGACGGCCGTACCGCCCAGGGTCCTTGCGATCGACGATGGTGTGGTGGCTCACGCCGATGCCGGCCAGGAAGCGCCGGCCGTGAGTGTCGCTGAGCTCGGCGTGGCGCGCCGCCGTCTCCTCCGCTGAGTGCATCCAGAGGTTCAGGATCCCCGTGGCGATCGTGACCGTCGACGTCGCCGCCAGCAGGTTGGCGACCGATGCGAAGACATCGCCGCCGATGTCGGGGATCCACAGCGCCGCGTAGCCGAGCTGCTCGAGCTCGGTGGCCGCCTCGGCGGCCGCGCCCGAATCGCCGTAGCGCAACGCCGCGCTCCAGACGCCGGAACCGGTGAGGTGCACGCCGGCAGCCTGGCACCCCGGCACCGGCCGGGTACTGTTGGGCGGCTCGTCGGGGAGGGAATCCAGGCGCCTCGCACATCGCCAGCGCGCCCGCACCGCCGCCCTCGCGCTCGTCGCGCTCGTCGCGCTGGTCGTCACGGCCGCCGTGCCGACCGC
>JACCUL010000337.1 GCA_013811855.1 Acidimicrobiia bacterium | reverse complement strand
GGCTGCGGCTGCGGCTGCCGCTGCCGCGCCGACCGTGGCGGCCGGCGAGCGCGACCGCGCCGTGCGGCTGACCAAGATCCGCAAGCTGACCGGCGCCCACATGATCATGAGCAAAGGGGTCAGCCCCCACGCCTTCAGCGTCGTCGAGGTCGACTACGCCAACGTCGACGCCACCCGTGGCGAGGTGAAGAGCGAGTGGAAGGGCGGCGAGGGATTCAGCCTGACCTACCTCCCGTTCATCTGCCGGGCCGTCGTCGACGCGCTGGCCGAGTTCCCGCACCTCAACGCCAGCGTCTCGGGCGAGGAGCTGGTCGTCCACAACTTCGTCGATCTCGGCATCGCCGTGGATCTGGATTTCGAGGGGCTCATCGTCCCGGTCATCCGCGACGCCGACGGCAAGCGCCTACGGGCCATCGCGAGGGAGATCAACGACCTCGCGTCGCGGGCGCGCACGAAGAAGCTCATGCCCGACGAGATCAGCGGCGGCACGTTTACGGTGTCGAACAACGGCTCGGCCGGCTCAGTTCTGACGATGCCGATCATCAACCAGCCCCAGGTGGCGATCCTCTCGACGGACGCGATCACCCGCAAACCCGTCGTCGCCGCACTGCCCGGCGGCGCCGAGGCCATCGCCATCCACCCGGTCGGCAACCTGGCCATGGCATGGGACCACCGGGCCTTCGACGGCGCCTACGCCGCCGGTTTCCTGCGCACGATCAAAGGGGTGCTCGAGACGAAGGACTGGTCGGCGGAGCTGTGATCCTGCGCACCCGCTGGCTCGGCACGGTCCCGTACGGCGAGGCGCTGGCCGTCCAGGAGGCGCTGTTCGAGCACGGCCGTGAGCAGCACCTGCTGCTGCTCGAGCACCCGCACGTGTTCACGTACGGGCCGCGCGCCGATCTGGCGACCAACCTGCGCTGCGACCCGGCCGCCGTCGGCGCCGACCTCGTCGGCGTCCAGCGCGGCGGCGACATCACCTATCACGGCCCCGGTCAGCTCGTCGGCTACCCGATCGTCGACGTCCCCGACCGCATCGGAGCCGCCGAGCACGTCCGCAACGTCGAGCAGCTCGTCATCGACACGCTGGCCGAGCTCGGCATCTCGGCCGGCCGACTCACCGAGCACCCGGGCGTTTGGGTCGACGCCGCAGGCGACAACCCGCGCAAGATCTGCGCCATCGGCGTCCGGCTCAAGCACGGTCGCACGATGCACGGGTTCGCGCTCAACGTCGTCACGGACATGGCCTACCTCCGGGAACACATCGTCGCCTGCGGCATCGCCGGGCGGCCGGTGACGTCGATGGTCGAAGAGGGCGTCGACGTCCCGATGCGCGACGTCGTCGACACGCTGGCCCGGCTCGCCGGCGGGCGCTGGGGCGACGGCGTGGCGGACCGGCAAGAGGTGGCGTGGCGCCATCGCCCCGACGACCTCTCCCCGTTCTCGCGGGGAGCCGGGCCGGGGGAGCCCGTGCGGCTGGTGTCCCGGCTCGCCGCCGCCGGGGTGACGACGGGCCTCGGGATCAGCGCGCGCAAGCCGGTCTGGTTGCGCCCGAAGGTCCACCACGGCCGGGAGGTGTTGGCGCTCAGGCGCACGGTCCGCCAGCTCGGCCTGGTCACGGTCTGCGAGGACGCCGGCTGCCCGAACCTGTCGGAGTGCTGGGCCGACGGCACGGCCACGTTCATGGTGCTCGGCGAGCGGTGCACACGGGCCTGCGGCTTCTGCCTCGTCGACACGAGCAAGCCCGGACCCCCGGCCATCGACGAGCCCGAGCGCGTCGCGGCGGCGATCGCGTCGATGGACGTGGATCACGCCGTGCTGACGATGGTCGCCCGCGACGACCTGCCCGACGGCGGCATGGCCCACGTGGCCGCCTGCGTCGAGGCCATCCGCCGCCGCCGTCCCGGCGCACGGGTCGAGACGCTGATCTCCGACGTCCGCGGGTCGGCCGATGCGCTGGCGACGCTCTTCGCGGTACGGCCCGACGTGCTCAACCACAACGTCGAGACGGTCGCCCGGTTGCAGCGGGCGGTGCGCCCGTCGGCCGGGTACGCCCGCAGCCTGGCGGTCCTCGCCCGCGCCAAGGCGGCGGGGTTGACGACGAAGTCGGGCCTGATCGCCGGCATGGGCGAGACCGACGACGAGGTCGAGGGGTGCCTCGCCGACCTGGCCGGCATCGGAGTCGACATCGTGACCATCGGTCAGTACCTGCGCCCAACGTCGCACCACCTGCCGGTGGCCCGGTGGGTCGAGCCGGAGCAGTTCGCCCGCTGGGCCCGCCGCGGCGAGGAGCTGGGGATCGGCCACGTCGAGGCCAGCCCCCTGACCCGCTCCAGCTACCACGCCCGCGCCGCCGCCGACCACGTCGTGGCGGCCGTCCCGGTCGGGGTGCACCGATGACCGCCGCGAGCACGGGGTCGGCGGAGCGCCTGGACCGGGTTCGACGGGCGATGACGGAGCAGGGCGTCGACGTCCTGCTCGTGTCCGTCGGGCGGGACCTGCCCTACCTCACCGGGTACGAGGCCATGCCGCTGGAGCGGTTGACGATGCTCGTCGTGCCCCGTGAGGGAGACGCCACGATGGTCGTCCCCCGGTTGGAGGCGCCGCGCGTCGTCAAGCAGCCCGACGTGTTCCGCCTCCGTCCGTGGGAGGAGACCGAGGACCCGTCGGCGATCGTCGCCGAGCTCGCCGGCCCTGCCGGCACGGTCGCCGTCGGCGACCAGATGTGGGCCCGCTTCCTCGTCGAGCTCCTGGCGCTGCTGCCCCGCGCCACGTTCCGGCGGGCCGTCGACGTCGTCGGCCCCCTCCGCATGGTCAAGGACGCGGCCGAGATCGCCGCCCTGCGCGCCGCCAGCGCGGGGGCCGACCGTGTCGCCGTCCAACTGCACGCCGGCGACATCCAGCTCATCGGCCGCACCGAGGCCGACGTCTCGGCCGACATCGGCCGCCGGCTGATCGCCGAGGGCCACGACAAGGTCAACTTCGCCATCGTCGCCGCCGGTGAGAACGCCGCCAGCCCGCACCACCACGCCGGCCCGCGTGTGATCGGCGAGGGCGAGATCGTGCTCTGCGACTTCGGCGGCACGATGGACGGGTACTGCAGCGACATCACCCGCTGCGTCGTCACCGGTGACGTCCCGGCGGACATCGCCGAGGCGTACGCCGTGCTCCACGAGGCCCAGCAGGCCGGCGTGGCCGCGTCCACCGTCGGGACGCCGTGCCAGGACGTCGACCGGGTCGGCCGGGCGATCATCGCCGCCGCCGGTTTCGGCGACTTCTTCGTCCACCGCACGGGCCACGGCATCGGGATGGAGGAGCACGAGGACCCGTACATCGTGGAGGGCAACGGGCGGCCGCTCGAGGCCGGCCACGCGTTCAGCGTCGAGCCCGGCATCTACCTGCCCGGACGGTGGGGCATGCGTCTGGAGGACATCGTCGTCGCCACCGACGACGGCCCCGATCCGCTGAACGCCGCCGATCACGACCTCATCCAGGTCTGAGCGCGGCACCTCTAGCCTGAGCCGGCCATGTCGTCCGACCGTCGCTCGCTGTGTCGACGGGCGGTCCTGGCGGTGGCCGCCGCGGTGCTGCTCGGCGGCTGCTTCACGGGCCAGCGACCGCGCCTGGTCGAGGCCACGCTGGAGACCGGCGACGCCAACGTCGACGCCGTGCTGGCGTTGCTCGGGACCGCGCCGGACCCCGTGTTCACGGGCCGGTACCGGTTCACCGCGCCCGCCCCCGACGGTGAGGTGGAGGGCATGGGCACGGTCGCGCAGGACGGCGCGAGCCGGCGATCGGTCACCGTGGCCGGGGCGCGGGCGACGCTGCGGTTCCTCGTCACACGCGACGGGTCGCGGACGTGCGAGCTGCCCGACGGCCCGTGCGCCGACGGGCTCGACGCCTCACGGCTGAGCGACCTCCAGCTGACGGTCGATTTCTACGGCGCCAGTGCCGCCGCCCAGTTGCGTCGCGATGCTGCGCAGCGCGTCGGGCCGACGACGCCGAGCACGGAGACGCTGGCGGCGCGATCCGCCACCTGCGTCGCGGTCCCGCTGAGCGGCGGCACGTCGACCTACTGCGCGTTGGAATCCGGCGCGCTGGCCCGCGTCGAAGCCGCCGACAAGACGATCACCCTGATCCACTACGAGCCCACGGTCCGCGAACGCGCCTTCTCCGAGCCCGGTTGATGTTCTGAGTCCCGGAACCCGCGATTTTTGGCGGGTTCCGCGCATGAGAATCGGGTGCGGAGGGCGCCGGTACCCTCGGGCCCGGTGATGCGCCTGGACGCGGCGACGGTGCTGCTGCAGTGGGCGACCGGGGGGATGGCGTTCTGCTGGTTCACGACGCGCCGCCGACAGGCCGGGTTGGGCTACGGCTGGCTGTTGCGGGGCGTGTTCGCGGCGCTGGCCGCCGGCGCCGTCGCCGCCGGGTTGGCGACTGACGTCGTGGCGGTCCGCGAGGT
>JACCUL010000325.1 GCA_013811855.1 Acidimicrobiia bacterium | reverse complement strand
GTGCCCGGCGACACCGCCGACCCGGCCGGCGAGCGCGTCGAGCTGTTGCTCTCGGCCAACCCCGGCTCGCCCCTGCTCCCGTTGAGCAAGGTGGCCTCGGGCGGGGAGCTGGCGCGGACGATGCTGGCCCTCCGGCTGGTGCTCGCCGGGCTCGACGAACCGGGGGAGGGGGAGCGCACGCTCGTCTTCGACGAGGTCGACGCCGGCATCGGGGGCACGGCGGCGACGGCGGTCGGCGAGGCGTTAGCCACCCTGGCCCAGCGCCACCAGGTGCTCGTCGTCACCCACCTGGCCCAGGTCGCCACCCAGGCCACCACCCAGCTCGCCGTCAGCAAGGAGATCGTCGGCGACGCCACGTTCGCCCACGTCGAGGCCGTCGACGGCGGCCGGCGGGTGGACGAGATCGCCCGCATGCTGTCGGGCGAAGACGGCGGCGAGGCCGCCCGCCGCCACGCCGGCGAGCTCCTCGACCGCTCCTGACCGGCCCCGATGTCGCGTTTGTGCGCCAACCGTCGCCTGGTGGCGCGGTGGTGAACAAACGCAGTGACGAGCCCCGATGTCGCGTTGGTGCGCCAACCGTCGCCTGGTGGCGCGGTGGTGAACAAACGCGTGGATTACCTCGCGGCGAGGACGACGGGGACGGTGAAGGCGGCGGCGCCGATCACGATGGCTGACCAGGCGGCGGCCCGGCCGGGCTCGCCCGTCTCGGCGATCCGGGACCGGGCGAGCAGGCCGAGCACCACGGCGGTCGGGCCAAGCACGATGCCAAAGGCGACGAGACCGAACAGCCCGACGAGGCACCCGACGACGGCCTGGCCGTTCCACTCCAGGACCCGCCGCGAGATCGCCGACACGATCCCAGTCTCCCGCACCACCCGTGGGGTAGCCTGAGATCCCGTCATCGCAGCGCCACGCCGGGCGACCGGCGTACGACGGAGGTTCCCCACATGCCGAAGCACATCTTCGTGACCGGTGGGGTGGCCAGCTCCCTCGGCAAAGGGTTGACGGCGTCCTCGCTCGGACGCCTCCTCAAGCTGCGTGGCCTGCGGGTCACGCTGCAGAAGCTCGACCCGTACATCAACGTCGACCCCGGCACGATGAACCCCTTCGAGCACGGCGAGGTGTTCGTCACCGATGACGGCGGCGAGACCGACCTCGACCTCGGGCACTACGAGCGCTTCACGGACGAGACGCTGACGCGCAACTCCAACGCCACGACCGGCTCGATCTACCAGTCCGTGCTGGCGGCCGAGCGCCGCGGCGACTACCTCGGCAAAACCGTGCAGGTCATCCCGCACATCACCGACGAGATCAAGCGGCGCATCCAGCGCGTCGCCACCGACGAGGTCGACGTCGTCATCACCGAGGTCGGCGGCACCGTCGGCGACATCGAGATCCTTCCGTTCCTCGAGGCCATCCGCCAGTTCCGCAAGGAGGCCGGTCGCGACAACGTGTGCTACGTCCACGTCACGCTGGTGCCCTACATCGGCCCGTCGGGGGAACAGAAGACCAAGCCGACGCAGCACTCCGTCACGGAACTGCGCAGCCGGGGCATCCAGCCCGACCTCATCGTCTGTCGCAGCGAGGAGCCGCTGTCGGACGACCTCAAGGTCAAGATCTCCAACCTCTGCGACGTCGACAGCCGGGCCGTGGTCAACGCCGCCGACGCCGCCAACATCTACGAGCTGCCGCTCATCCTGCACGGCGAGGGCCTCGACGACGTGGTCTGCGAGGTGCTCCGCCTCGATCCCGACGACCATCCGCTCGACCTGGCGCCATGGGAGCAGGTCGTCGGGCTCGTCGAGGCGGCGACCGAGCCGGTGCGCATCGGCCTCATCGGCAAGTACGTGCAGCTCGTCGACGCCTACCTGTCGGTCGTCGAGAGCCTCAAGCACGCCGGCTTCCACCACGGCGCCAAGGTCGAGATCGACTGGATCCAGGCCGAGGACGTCGAGGGTCTGCTGGCCGCCGGGCGACTGGCCGATCTCGACGGCATGGTCATCCCCGGCGGGTTCGGCGCCCGCGGCATCGAGGGCAAGATCGCCGCCGCCCGCTACGCCCGCGAGGAGCGCGTGCCGTGTCTCGGTCTGTGCCTCGGCCTGCAGTGCATGACGATCGAGTTCGCCCGCAACGTGCTCGGGCTCACCGACGCCAACTCGACCGAGTTCGACGCCACCACCCCGCACCCGGTGATCGACCTCATGCACGACCAGCGCGACGTCACCGACAAGGGCGGCACGATGCGGCTCGGCGCCTACTACGCCGTGCTCACCCCGAACACGAAGGTGGCCGAGGCCTACGGCGAGATGGTCGTCAGCGAGCGCCACCGCCATCGCTTCGAGTTCAACTCCAACTACCGGGCCCGGCTGGAGGCGGCCGGATTCCTGTGCAGCGGGGCCTCGCCCGACCGCCGGCTCGTCGAGTTCATCGAGCTCGCCGACCACCCGTACTGGGTCGCCACGCAGGCCCACCCGGAGTTCAAGAGCCGGCCCGAGCGGCCCCACCCACTGTTCCGGGAGCTCATCGGCGCCGCCCTCAAGCACCGCTCGGAGCGGGGTCGGCTCGCCGGCGACGTCGCGCCGCGCCGCGTCGGCCCGGCGGCGTGACCGGATCGACGGCTCGGCGCGGCTTCCGCCACGTTGTTGACCGCCAGGTGCACCAGGGCCACGTGTGGCGAGTCGTCGTCGCCGACTTCGAGGCGCCCGACGGGTCGACGTTCCAGCGCGACATCGTGCGCTCGCCGGGAGCGGTCGCCGCCGTCCCCGTTGTGTTCGACGCCGAGGGCAACCCGTCGGTCGCGCTGATCCGCCAGTACCGGCCGCCTTACGAGCGGGAGATCATCGAGATCCCCGCCGGCATGCGCGACGTGGATGGCGAGCCGACCGAGGAGACGGCCCGGCGCGAGCTGGTCGAGGAGGCCGGGCTCGTCCCGGCGACGCTCGAGCTCCTCACCGAGCTGCTGCCGTCGCCCGGGCTCACCGATTCGGTGACGACGATCTACCTCGCCTCCGGGTGCACCCCGGTGCCACGGAGCCTGCACGGTCCCGAGGAGGAGCACTCCGCGATCCTCCACGTCCGCCTGGACGAAGCGGTGGCGATGGTCGTGCGAGGCGAGATCACCGACGCCAAGTCGGTCGTCGGACTGCTGCTGACGGAGCGGCGCCTGCGCTGATGGCGCCGATCACGCTCGACGGCGGCGAGCTCGACGAGCTGCCCCTCGACGTCGAGGACTTCCTGGTGTGGCTGGCCGCCGAGCGGGGCCGGGCCACCAACACCGTGGCCGCCTACCGGCGCGACCTCACCGGCTACACGGCATGGCTGGCGGACCGCGGTGACGACATCGGGCACGTCCGATCGGCGACGATCGACGAGCTCGTCGCGGCGCGCCGGGCGGCCGGCGCGGCGGCATCGTCGATCGCCCGCCAGCTGGCCACCATCCGGACGCTGCACCGGTTCCTCGTCGACCGGGAGCGGCGGGCCGACGATCCGACGGCCGAGCTGGAGGGCGTGCGCGTGCCGGCCGGGCTGCCCAAGCCGCTGGCCGAGGACGACGTGACGCGGCTGCTGGACGCCGTCGTCGGCGACGGTCCCGTGGACCGACGGGACCGGGCCCTGCTCGAGCTGCTGTACGCCACCGGCGCGCGGATCTCGGAGGCGTGCGGGCTGTCGATGGGCGACATCGACTTCGACGCCCGACTCGTGCGCGTTTTCGGCAAGGGCTCGAAGGAGCGCATCGTGCCGTTCGGCCGGGCCGCCGCCCACGCCCTCGACGACTGGTTCTCGCCGGCCGGCCGGGTGCTCGTGGCGCCCGCCCGGTGGCGCAGCCGCAACGACGCCGAGGCCGTGTTCCTCAATCGGCGCGGTGGACGCCTCGGGCGGCAGGCGGCGTGGGCGGTGGTCAAGAAGCACGGTCGGGCGGCCGGGCTCGGGGACCAGGTGTCACCCCACGTGCTGCGACACTCGTGTGCCACCCACCTGCTCGACCACGGCGCCGATCTGCGGGTCGTGCAGGAGTTGCTCGGCCACGCCTCCATCTCGACCACCCAGGTGTACACGAAGGTCAGCCAGGAGCGGCTGTGGGAGGTCTACCGCCGCGCCCACCCCCGGGCCGCCGCCCGGTCGGCCCGCTGATGACGTCCAGGCTGGCTCACGTCGGGCATCTGGCCCGCCGCTTCGTGGGGTCGCTCTCCCGGCGGCCACCGACCGCCCCCGACGTAGCGTGGGTCGACCGGCTGCTCTCCCGCCGCGAACGGGCCCTGTGGGGGCGCATGGGCCCAGCTGACCGCCGGCACTCGATCGAGGTGGCGCGGCGGTTCGTCGCCATCCGCCCGGCGGCGACGCGCACCGAGCTGGCCGCCGCGCTGTTGCACGACGTCGGCAAGGTGGAGTCGGGGCTGGGCCCGTTCGGACGTGTCGTCGCCACTGTCGTCGGGGCCCGTCAGGCCCGGTTCCGCCGCTACCACGACCACGAGGTGATCGGCGCCCGGCTGGCCGCCGCGGCCGGCGCGGATCCCGTCACCGTGGCCCTGATCGAGGGTCGTGGTCCCGCCGGAGCCGACCTCGAGTCCGCCGACACGATGTGACCGGATCGGGCCAGATCTAGCCAAGCGGGAGCAGGCGGGCGGCGCGGCGGTAGTTGACGATGGCCCGCAGCACCATCCACACGAGCATCCCCGCCCAGATACCGGCGATGCCCAGGCCGGGCGCGGCCAGGACGGTGACGGCCAGCGGCGCCACGGCGATCAGGTAGCCGAAGGCGGCCCGGCCGAGGAACCGGTAGTCGCCGGCGCCGATCAGGACACCGTCGAGGGCGAAGGCCACGGCGCCGGGCAGGAGGACGGCGGCCAGCCACCAGAGCGCGCTGGTGGCCCGTTCGACGACCGCCGGATCGCCCGAGAAGGCGTGGGGGAGCAGCGGCGCGGCTGCAGCCAGGAGCACGGCCAGCGCGGCGGCGGCCCAGACCGACAACCGGGTCGACCGGTCGGCGATGGCCGCGGCCTGCGGGAGGTCGTCGCGGCCGAGCTCCTCGGCGACGAGCGTCTGGGCGGGGATGGCCAGCGCGTCGAGCACGAGGGCGAGGAATCCGAAGAGGCCGGCGGCGACCTGGTGGGCGGCCAGCGTCGGGGCGTCGATG
>JACCUL010000293.1 GCA_013811855.1 Acidimicrobiia bacterium | reverse complement strand
TCGCCCTCCCGCTCCGCCCGCTGCGCGGCCAGCGCCACCGCCAACGCACCAGCGGCGCCGATGGCCGGCGCGCCGCGCACGGCGAGCCGCTTGATGGCGTCGATCATCGTGTCGACGTCGCGAACCTCCAGCCACACCGTCTCGTGCGGCAAACGGGTCTGATCGACGAGCACGGCGTGGTCGTCACGCCAATCGATCGTGCGCATTGGGCGGATCGTAGGATCCCGCCGATGACGGAAGCGTTCGCGCTGGCGGCCGCCGCGGCGGACGCGTTGTCTGCCCGGACGGGGGTCGAGCGGCACGACATCGCCGTCGTCCTCGGCTCGGGATGGGGCCGCACGGCCGACGTCATCACCGGCGACGACGCCAGCGCCGTCACCGTCCCGCTGACCGACCTGCCCGGGTTCCCGCCGCCATCAGCGATTGGTCACGGGGGCGTCGTCCGCAGCGCGTCAGTGAACAATCGCCGCGTGCTGCTGTTCCTCGGGCGCGTCCACCTGTACGAAGGGCACCCGGCGTCGGTCGTCGCCCACGGCGTCCGTACGGCCGCCGCCGCAGGGTGCCGCATCGCCGTCCTGACCAACGGCGCCGGCTCACTGCGCACCGACTGGTCGATCGGCCAGCCCGTGCTGATCAGCGACCACGTCAACCTGACCGGACACTCGCCGCTGACCGGTCCCAACCCGCCAGCGTCGTTCGGCTCCCGCTTCGTCGATCTCACCGACCTCTACAGCCGGCGCCTCCGGCAGCTCGCCCGTGAGGTCGACCCATCGCTGCCCGAGGGCGTCTACGTCGGTTACCCCGGGCCGCACTTCGAGACGCCGGCCGAGATCCGCATGGCCGGCACCATCGGCGGCGACCTCGTCGGCATGTCGACGGTCCTCGAGGCCATCGCCGCCCGCCACGTCGGCATGGAGGTGCTCGGCCTCTCGCTGGCCACCAACCTGGCCGCCGGCATCAGCGCCGTGCCCATCGACGCCGAGCACGTGCTGGCCGTCGGCGATGGTGCCGCGGCGCGGGTCGGCGCCCTCGCCCGCGATGTGCTGGAACGGATCCTCGCCTCATGACGGTGGACCTGGCGATCACGAACGCCATCGTCGTCACGGTCGACACCGACAGCACGATCCTGCGCAACGCCACCGTCGTCGTCGACGGCGGGGCGATCACGGCGGTCACGACCGCGCCACCACCACCGGCCGCGAAACGCACCATCGACGCCGTCGGCGGCATCGTGCTCCCCGGTCTCGTCAACACCCACGCCCACCTGGCCATGACGATGTTCCGCGGCCTCGCCGACGACATGGACCTCGCCAGCTTCCTGGCGCGCCTGCTCCCGGCGGAGGGTCACGTCCTGTCGGCGGAGACGGTCGCCGCCGGCGCCACGCTCGGCATCGCCGAGTGCCTGCGCGGCGGCATCACGTCCGTGCTCGACATGTACTTCTTCCCCGAGCCGACGGACGAGGTCGCCCGGCGAGCAGGGCTGCGGCTCCACCACGGTCCCGTCTTCGTCGAGTTCCCCGGCGCCGACGGGCGGCGGTTCGACGACCGCATGACGTGGGCCGCCGAGCGCCTGGCCGCCACCGAACCCGGGCGGCGCTGGGTGTGCCCGCACTCGACGTACCTGCTCGACGAGCACCAGCTGGGCCGCGTCGCCGACCTGGCCGCAGAGGTCGGCGCCCGCGTCCACGTCCACGCCGCCGAGACGGCGACCGAACTGCGGCAGGTCGACGAGCGCCACCGCCGCTCGCCGGTCGAGGTGCTGCGCGATGCCGGGCTGCTCGGCCCGACGACGGTGCTGGCCCACGCCGTGCACCTCTCCGACGAGGACATGGGGCTCGTCGCCGCGACCGGGGCCGCCGTAGCCCACTGCCCGGCGTCCAACCACAAACTGGCCAGCGGTGTGGCCCGCATTCCCGAACTGCTGGCCATGGGCGTCCCCGTGGCGCTCGGCACCGACGGCGCGGCGTCGGCCAACGACCTCGACCTCTGGATGGCGATGCGTCTGGCGTCGTACGCCCAGTCCGTCCGCCACGGTGCCGGCGCCGTGCCGGTCGACGCCCTCGTGCGGATGGCGACCATCGACGGCGCGCGGGCGCTCGGCATCGCCCACCTCGTCGGGTCGGTCGAGGTCGGCAAGCGGGCCGACCTCGTGGTGCTCGACGGTCGGGCGCCGAGCCTGACGCCGAACTACGACCCGGCGTCCACCGTGGCCTACGCCGCCGGGCGGGGTGACGTGCGCTGGGTGCTCGTCGACGGCCGGGTCGTCGTCGACGACGGCGTGCTCACCTCGATGGACGTCGCCGAGGCCGTCGCCGGGGTGGCGCGGCTCCGCCCGCGGATCGAGGCGGCGGTGTCGTGAACGGGAGCGACGGCGAGGCCGTGGCCCGCGCCGAGTTGCACGCGGCCTGCTTGCGGATGGTCGCCGACGGTCTGGTCATCGGATCGTCAGGCAACATCAGCGTCCGCGTTGACGACAGCCACGCGGTGATCAGCGCGGCCGGCGTCCCCTACGGCCGGTTGACGGCCGACGACCATCCCGTCGTCGACCTCGCCGACGGGTCGTGGACGGGGCCGTGCCGGCCGACGAGCGAGTTGGCGCTGCACCTCGGCGTGCTCCGCGCCCTCCCCGATGTCGGCGCCGTCGTGCACACGCACTCCCGCTACGCGGCCGCCTTCGCCGTCGCCCGCCTCGACCTGCCGTTCATCTGCAACGAGAACATCGCCACGCGCGCCGAACGGGTGCCAGTGACCGAGTACGCGGCGCCCGGCTCCGGCGACCTCGGCGCCGCCGCGCTGGCGGCGTTCGCGACTCAGCCCGGGAGCCGGGCGGTCTTGCTGGCCAACCACGGGGTCGTGGCGATCGGGCCGGGTCTCGACGACGCCTACCTCGTCGCCCAGTCCGTCGAGTGGACGGCCGAGATCTGCCACCTCGCCCGCACGCTGGTCGCTGCCGGCACCGGCGAGCACGTGCTCGACCACGCCGTGCAGGACGCCATCGCCCGCAACTACGGCGTCACCATCGCCCGCGCCGCCGACACGTGATGGAGGCCGACGAGGTCACCGCTCACCTGGGCCTTGAACCCCTCCCCGTCGAGGGCGGCTGGTTCCGCCAGGTCTGGCGCTCGCCGCCCGACGCCGAGCGACCGGCCGGAACCGCCATCGTGGCGATGTTCACCGATCAGCCCGACGGGTTCTCGCAGTTCCACCGGCTGGATCGCGACGAGCTGTGGCACGCCTACCTGGGTGACCCGCTGGAGCTGATCTTGCTCGAGCCCGGCGGCACCAGCCGGCACGTCGTCCTCGGCCCCGATCTGGCCGCCGGGCACGTGCCGGTCCAGGTCGTGCCGGCGGGCACGTGGATGGCGGCTCGGACGACAGGTCGCTGGAGTGTGACCGGCGCGACGCTGGCCCCCGGGTTCACGAGCGACTGCTACGAGGGCGCGGACGTCGCCGAGCTGCTCGCCGATTGGCCGACCGAGGCCGACGCCATCAGGGCCTTGACCCGTCCCGGTTCGCCCCGCCGGCTGCCACCCAACGGATGACCGCCGCCCGACGGCCGCCGCCGGACGGAACGGCCGGGTAACTTACGGGCGTCGCCGGACGGGATCGTGAACTTCCCTCCGCGGGCGACAGACACCACAACCACCCGACAAGGGGGAGAAGAGCATGATCAAGCGCAAGCACCTGCTTGCAGTAGGCCTCGTGGCCGCGTTGGGCCTCACGGCCGCCGCCTGCGGCGACGACGACGAGGGCACCGACACCACAGGGGGTGGGGCGCCCGTCACCACCGGCGCAGGGCCCGGTACCACGATGGCGCCCGGCACCACGGGGGCCCCGGGCAGCACCATGGCGCCCGGCACGACGATGGCGCCCGGCACGACAATGGCGCCCGGCACCACGGGCGGATCGACACCGTCCACCGGTGAGTTCCAGGTCGGGCTCGTGACCGACACCGGTCGCGTCGACGACAAGTCGTTCAATCAGTCCGCGTGGGAGGGCGCCCAGGCTGGCGCGGCGGCGATCGGAGCGGAGGCCGAGTACATCGAGACGGAGACGACCGCGGACTACGCCAACAACATCAACCAGCTCATCGACTCCGGCGCCAACATCATCGTGACCGTGGGCTTCGGCATGGGTGAGGCCACGCTGACTGCCGCCGCCGCCAACCCCGACGTCACGTTCATCGGCGTCGACCAGTTCCAGGCCGAGCCCGTCGACAACGTCACCGGGCTGATCTTCCCCGAGGACCAGGCCGGCTTCCTGGCCGGCGCGCTCGCCGGCCTGCTCACCGAGAGCAACACCATCGCCGCCGTGCTCGGCACCGACCAGGTCCCACCGGTCGTGGCGTTCAAGGAGGGCTACGAGAACGGCGCCGAATACGTCAACCCCGACGTGAACATCATCTCGGCGTACCACCCCGGTGGGCTCGACGTGGCGTTCAACGACCCGGAGTTCGGCGCCACCACGGCCCGCCAGGCCATCGACAACGGTGCCGACGTGATCTTCGGCGCCGGTGGCAACACCGGCAACGGCGCCCTGATCGAGGTCGCCAAGGACGATGGCCTCTTCTGCATCGGCGTCGACACCGACCAGTACGAAACGGTCCCCGAGGCCCGTCCGTGCCTCGTCACGAGCGCCACGAAACTGATCGACGACGGCGTCGAGGAGCTCATCGCGGCCGGCGCCGACGGCTCGATCGAAGGTGGCAACTTCATCGGTGCGGTCGGCCTCGCCGACTATCACGATCTCGCCGACGCCGTCCCCGACGACGTGAAGGCGCAGATCGAGGAGCTCACCCCGCAGGTGCTCTCCGGTGAGGTGCCGACGGGTTACGAGCCCTGATCCACACCACAACTCGAGTGACTCCGTGACGGGGT
>JACCUL010000276.1 GCA_013811855.1 Acidimicrobiia bacterium | reverse complement strand
CAGCCGGCCGGGCTCAGCGCCTTGAAGCGATCGAAGGCGAAGGCGGTACCGCCCGGGGCGTTCCCGGGGGAGTGATCGTCGCCGCTCATGACGACGACGGCTTTCTCGCCTCGCGGCAGGTACCAGAATCGCGGCAAGGGCATCCGGTCGGCGTTCATCAGAGTGACCAGGTTGAGCAACAGCCGCTGCTGCTCGTCCGCCTGCGGGATCGCGATCCGGCTCGTGTTGAGCCAGGTGGAATAGAACATGTCGCTGGGGCGGATCCCGGTGACGCCGTCCCGCTCCTGGCCGGCCCAGGCCGGATTGCCCTGGCGGGTGTAGACGACCGAGCGGGCTAGGTCGTACGTGAACGCGGCGGCCTGGCCGCCATTCGAACCGACGGAGCGGAGCGTCACCGCGGGGTTCGACGTTGCGGTCGTCGTGCCCGAGTAGATGGTCGCGACGGCGGTTGCCCCGTTCAACAGGTAGTTGTCGGCCGCCCCGTGGTACTGGATCGTCGTACCGACGATGCCCGCTCCGGCCGGCACGCTCGTGTCGACCTTCAGGTAGGCATTCGAACGAGTGCCGCTCGCGACGGTGAGCCCGAGCAGCCCGGCCAGCTGCTTGTCCGGTCGCATCGCGACGAGGTTGCCGCCGCCGTTGACCCAGCCGGTCAGCGTCGAAATCTGCGACGCGTTCAGTGTGGCGTCGCCGAGGAGCACGACGTCGAAGCTGCTGAGGAGTGCGGGCGACACAAAGGCCACGTCGATCGTCGTGAACGAGTTCAGGCCCTCGCTGCGGAGGATCTCGCCGAGGTAGAAGCCGAACGGCTTCGCGGTCGACGTCACGACCAGCAGTTGCGGCGGGGTGGCCTCGGTCGAGAACGACCAGGTGACGCTCGCGGCGAGCGCGTTGCCCGCGACGTCTGTCACACCGCCGGTGCCGCCCTTGACCGTGGCGGTGTACGCCGCGCCGTAGGCGAGTGCGCCCTGTGGCGTCAACGTCGCGGTTCTCGTGGTCGCGTTGTAGGTGACCGTGGCGGGGACGACGACGTTTCCGGCGTCCTTCAGCTGGAACGTGCTCGACGTGATCGTGCTCGCCTTCATCGGCTCGTTGAACGTGGCCGTCGGCGTGGTGCCGGCGTTGACGCCCGCGGTCCCGTCGGCCGGCGTGAACGCGGTCAGAAGTGGCGGGATCGACTCGGCCTGGATCCGCGTGGCCATGTCGATCTGGATCTCGGCGGCGCTGAGCGCGCGGTCGTAGACCCGGACGTTGTCGACGAGGCCGTCGAAGAAGCCCGTCGGCGTGCTGCCGTAGGCGCCGAGCCGCCACGTGTTCGAGCTCCCGACACTGGAGCTGAACGCCGAGCTCGCGACCTCGACCCCGCCGACGTAGAAGCGGGCTGTGCTGCCGTTGTAGGTGGCCGCGACGTGCTCCCAGGCGCCGATCGTCGGCGATCGGCCGGAGTCGAGGTAGGTGGCGAGGCTTCCCCCAAGCGTCAGGTGGTAGCGGCCCGCGGCGTGGTCGATCCAGATCATCGGGCCCGTGCCGGTCCACGAGCCGAGCACCGCGACATCCTTCTTCGCCGACTGCTTGCGCACCCACGCCTCGTACGTGAAGCCCGACGTGTAGAAGGTGCCGAGGGCAGGTACGTCGATCCGGTTGCCGACGCCGTCGAACGATGCAGCTCCGCCGAAGGCGCCGCTCGTCCACGTCGTGCCGACGGCCGTGGCGGTGAGGTTGTTGCCGGAGGAGTCGGCGACGACCGTTCCGGAGGTCTCGTCCAGCCCGTAGGCGACCCGGAGGCCGGCCGTCGAGACACCCGAGTTGGCGACCGTCACGGTGACCGAGCTCGACGTCCTGACGTTGCCGCTCGCGTCGCGGGCGACCGCGGTCAGCGCACGGGCGCCGTTGAGCGCCCCGCGCGTGTCCCACGCGAGCGAGTATGGCGCGGTGAGATCCTCGGCGCCGACGTTGACCCCGTCGACGCGGAACTGCACTCCGGCCACCGCGACGTTGTCGGCTGCGCTGGCACTGAACGTCGTGATTCCGGAGACGGTCGCGCCCGCCGTCGGAGCAGTGATCGACACCGTCGGCCGGGTCGTGTCCGCGGTCACGGAGGCGCTTGCCTGATTGGAGGCGGCGCCGATGGTGCCGGCGCTGTCCTCCGC
>JACCUL010000274.1 GCA_013811855.1 Acidimicrobiia bacterium | reverse complement strand
CCGCCGACAGCTTGGCGCCTTCGGCGGTGCGGAACACGATGGTGCGGCCATCGACGACGAAGTTGACCGGAACGATGTGCGGTCGACCGGATGCGTACGTGGCCAGCCGGCCGACGCTCATGGAACGCAACAATTCCCAGCACGACTCAGGGGTGACGTCCTCGACGGCGAAGCGATCGCCAGGGTCCGAGCCCTCACCGGTCGTCGGTGGCTCGTGCGAGGCGTGGTGGGGAGACGACGTGCGGTCATCTCCGGGAATTCGCAACGGCTGACCGTCCTCCCGACGTTCGTCCTCACCTTCCGCGGTGCGGCTCCTTCGGCCAGGGACGACGAGAACCGGTCCGAAGGAGCGGCGGACCAGCCGTTGCGTCGTGCTGTGCAGGTGTCGCTGACCATCGGTCCAGCGGACGCTCGTGGCGACGAAGATCGGCTCGGTGATCTGGTCGGCGAAGTCTTGGAGCCACACGTCGGGATCGGCCCCGACCAGCCTGGTGGCCGACGCGGTGACGCCCTCGGCGCCGAGCAGTGTCGCGTAGCGCTGCGCCTGCGACGGGTCGGCGGCGGCGGCATTGTTCGCCGGCGAGGCGACGGTCGAGAACACTTCGGCGATTCGCGGCTGGGCGCTGCGAAACGTGTTCGTCCACGCGGTGATGACTGGCACCGCGGTGTCGCCCACGTCGCGGGGATCGACGCAGACGACCAGCGTGGGACAGCCGATCTCGACGTCGGCCGGAACTCGCGGGCCGACCAGCAGGACCGGTCCGTCGATGAGGCCCAGGACCTCTGCGGGAACGCTGTGCACGATCCGCCCGGTGAGCGGGGATCGGGCCGCCGTCGCCATCACGAGCAAGGCGCCATTCCGGGCGTTCACGTGGTCGGCGATGGCCCGGGCCGGCTGGTCGTCGTGGAGGACGGAGCTCGTGCTCTGCGGCCAGCCGTAGATCGTCGCCCGTCGGCCAAGCTCGTACCGGACCACGTTCTCGTCGGCGTGCGGCGCGGCGACCGTGAGAAGCTCGACCGAGACGTTGCCCAGCGCGGCGAGGGACCGGACAACGGGGAGGGCCCGGTCACCATCGGCGTCGAGGTTGAGCGCGACGACGACGGAGGTGAACCGGGGACGTCCCGTCTTCCCGCGCGTCGCGCCGTCCTGGGTCGACGTTTCATCGAAGCTCCCGTCGCGGCTGGGGTCCGGTCAATTCCGAGTTCGGTTCGACCGTACGGGTCCGATCGGTCATCCCGCCCGGGCCGAAGGTCCCGGCGCGCCCGCCGGCGGTCCCCGGGTATGGCGCCGCTTCACATGCTGTGGCACCGATTTGGCGCTACGCTCGGGCCGATGACGAGCATCCAGGTCAAGAGCGTTCCTCCCGACGTCCACCTGACGATGCGTCGGCGAGCAGCAGCCGCTGGACAGTCGCTGCAGGAGTACCTCCTGGACCGGCTCGTCGAGGATGCTCGCTCGCCGACGATCGACGAGTTGCTCGACCGGGCGGGCGGGCGGGCCGGTGGACGGGTCGGGCTCGACGTCGCGGCGAAGGCGATTCGCGCCGAACGCGACGCCCGGTGATCGTCGTCGATGCGAGCGTCGTCGTCACCGCCCTTGCCGACGACGGCCCCGACGGAGACCGGATCCGCGAGCGGCTGAGAGGCGAACGGATCGCCGCACCGCACGTCATCGATCTGGAGGTCGCCTCGGCCTGGCGCCGACTGGTGGTCGCCGGCGCACTCGATGACCGACGGGTCCGGCTCGCACTCGATGACCTCCTCGAGCTGCGCCTCGAGCGGGTGCCGCACGGGCCACTGCTGCGACGCTGCTGGGAGCTCCGAGCGAACCTGACGGTCTACGACGCCGCCTATGTCGCGCTCGCCGAGGCGCTCGGCACATCGCTGCTGACCGCAGACCGGGGGTTGGCCGACGCGCCCGGCTCCCGATGTGCGGTCGAAGTTGTCGAGTAGTGCAGTGCCATGAAGCTCGGCTGGTGCGGCTGATGTTGAAGTACATCGTCACCCGCCGGTGAAGGGCGCGTTCGCCCTCGGCATCGTGCCGCCAACGCACGCGCTACTCGAGACGATCGGGCGCAAGACGGGCAAGCCGAGACGAATCCCGTGGGCAACCGCCTCACCAGCGACCGCTGGCGAACTGGGAACGCCGAGATCTGCCCCGACGACGAGCCGTACGCACTCGGCGTCTGGCCATGACCAGGATCAAGAGCCGGGTGTGGGAATCGAACCCACGACCTCATGATTACAAATCAAGTGCTCTGCCAACTGAGCTAACCCGGCAACCCGGCGGGACCGGCGCGAGAGGTGGAAGAAAACCCGTCACAGTGGTGCCGGCGGCTGATAGTGGATCGTACTCGTGCTCGGTTCGGGGCCGGCGGGAAGGCCGGGGCCGGCCGTCGCGCGCGTGGCGTTGACCTGAGGAGACCGGTCGGTTCGCTGGTCCAGAGAAGCTAGAGGATGTTGACCGTGCGAGTGATGTGGCCGTTGTTCTCCCAATAGGTCCGCCTCGTGGCGACGTAGGGGCTGTCCGGCGCTGGTTGGAGGTGGTGGTACGCGCTGAGGGCCCGCGACGTGACGGTGTGGCGCCCAGGAGAGAGCGGACCGCAGTCGTACGTCCAGAACCGCCAGGCGTACGTCGAGCAATCTGCGCCGTGCACCGTCGCTCGCTCCAGGCTCCGCCGTCGATCGAGACATCGACCCCGGCGATCGGAGCACCCCAGGCGACGCCGATCGTGGTGTACCGGTTGCCCCGCCGGACGATCTTGGCCGGTGCCGACTTGAGCCGGTCTTGGCCGACGTTCGTGAACGTCCAGATGGTCTGACCGGTCGCGTCGGTCTCCTCACGGATTGTCACATAGTCGCGAGCCATGAAGCGGCCGGTGAACCGCCGGTCGGTGATCTCGACGTGCGTGAGCCATTTGACATTGGCGACGCCGTACCACCCGGGCGCGATGAGACGGACGGGACCGCCGTGGTCGGCCGGCAGGGCGTCGCCGTTCATCTCGTAGCACAGCAGGTTGCCCGGCGCGAGTGCATCGTGCACCGACATGCTGCGGGCGAAGTGCTCCGTGATCGTGAGATCGAGACCGCCGCCTTCGTCTGGCTCGACCGTGCCGGTCATACCGGGACCGGTCACCCCGGCATTGTCGCGGATCGTCACCGTGCCGGCGTCGGCGCCCCAGAAGACCACCTCGGATGCGCGGTCGAGGATTCCGGCCCGTCGCAGTACGGGTGCCAGCTGGGCGCCTCCCCAAACGGCGTTTCCGATCCCACCGATGAAGAACGGCAGGCCGGTGTTCCCCGAGCACTCGAGCGCGAACTCGACGCGGCGGCGTGGCCGGGATCTCAGATCGCTGAGCGAGAGGGTCGCCGGGCGGGTGACCAGCCCATCGATCGCCAACCGCCACGATGCCCTGTCGAGCTCGGGGAGGTTGTAGTGCTTGACGGTGAAGAAGTTGTCGGAGGGCGTGAGCCGGGTGCTCAACGCCTCCCACTCCAGCAGGCTCCCGACGACGTCCTCGGCGGGCGGTGGAATGGGGGCCGGCTGGTCCTCCCACCGGAGAACCACATCGGTGGGGCGGCCCGGGTACGTGTTGTCGTCCGTCGGGCACTCGTCGGCCCACTGCACGGCCGTATCGTCGCCATGGCCGCCGATGGCATCGACGGGGCCCGCCACCCGCAGCACGGACCATCCGGCCACCGCGGCGCTCCCGCCCTTCAAGACGTCCCTGCGGGATACAAATGAATCGCTCATCCGGGAGATTGTGCGCCTCGTTGTCGACCGGCGCAATGGTCGTCACCCATTCTCAGGCGCGATACCTGCAAGAATCCGCGGGTTTCGGGACTCAGAATCTGGGTTTGGCCGGTCAGCGGTGGCGGGCGATCTCGAAGGTGGCGAGGGCCGCTGCGGCGGCGACGTTGAGGGAGCTGATGCGACCGTGCATCGGGATGCTGACGATCACGTCGCAGCGCTCGCGCACGAGGCGGGACAGGCCGGCGCCCTCGGCGCCGAGCACGAGGCAGATCCCCTCGGTGGCGAGCTCGGCGATATCGAACAGGCTCCGTTCGGCGGCATCGTCGAGGCCGACGACCCAGATCTTCGCTTCCCGCAGCCGGATCAACGTGGCCGGGAGTCCCCCGACGAGGGCGATGGGCACGTGCTCGACGGCGCCAGCCGACGCCTTGGACACCGTCGGGGTCACGTGCACCGCCCGGTGCCGCGGGACGAGCACGCCGTCGACGCCGGCGCCGTCGCAGTTGCGCAGGATCGCCCCGAGGTTGCCGGGATCGGTGACGCCATCGATGGCGACGAGGAACGGTGGGCGATGGCGCCGGCCCTGCAGCAACTCCTCCAGGTCGGCCTCGGGCAGGGTGGCGGCGAACGCGATGACCCCTTGCGGGGCCTCGCTGCGGGCCTTGGCGTCGAGCTTCGTCCTAGCCACGTTGGCGACGGGCACGCGGTTGGCGGCGGCGAGAGCGACGATGTCCGCCACGACGTCGTCGCCGGCCAGCTCGGACGACAGCCAGAGCTCGTGGACCTTGCGCCGTCCGGCGATCAGCAGCTCGCGCACCGCTTGACGCCCCTCGACCTGCTCCCCGCCGAGGCCCTTGGCACCTCGAGCG